>VAZZ01000191.1:7384-18038 GCA_005884715.1 Alphaproteobacteria bacterium
CAAAAAGTGCCAGGACACCGATCGTAAAACCCGAGAGCCAGACGAGGATAAGGGTGCTGGTGGAATAGCCCCTGGACGCAGGCTTTGGCGCGGCCATGCTGGATTTCTCACGTTCGCGGGCAATCAGTCGGTGAGCGATCTGCCGCTTGATCCGGTCGGCCATTTCGACGCGATCAGCGGTCTCGAGCAGGGTCTGGCGCCCTGCCGGTCCGTCCTGGACCAGCCGGTAGGTCCTGGGATCAGGCGCCATGACGACCGAGGTGATGAGATCTATCCACAGCCGCCGCGGATCGCCCGGCACCAGAGCCAGGTCGACGAAGGCGGCTGCATCGGCATTTGCGAGAACCGCGGGCGCCAGGTCGTCTTTCAGCACCTGGAGGCGCAATGTCTGGGCATCCCTGATATCGAGAACTGCCTCGAAATGGGCTGCCTCGGCCAAGCGAGCTTGGCGCAGCGCCCCGTTCAGGCCCTGATCTCCCGGCAATCTCGTCGATATGGGGGAAACCACTCAAAATACTCCCGAACCATGAACAAACTGTGCCAAAATCGGCCGGAATTCGACTCGCTTTCCGGTTCTTTGCCCATCCTGCAACTCCCGCACCAGCAGCGCCATGACCGATTTGGACAATCCACTGCCTTCCAATGCGCAACGCGTTGCCGAAACGGCGCGCGAGCTTGGTCTTTCGCCCGAAATCGTCACCATGGCGAACAGCACGCGCACCGCCGAGGAAGCCGCCGCCGCCTGCCGTTGCGACGTTGGCCAGATCGTCAAATCGCTCGTCTTCCGTGGGGCGACTTCCGGCACCCCTTACCTGCTTCTGGTTTCCGGCAAGAATAGGGTGAACGAACGGGAAGCCGCGAAAGTGATCGGCGAGGCTCTCGCCCGTCCGGATGCCGCTTATGTGCGCGCCACGACGGGCTATGCGATAGGCGGCATACCGCCCTTTGGCCACGACATCGCGCTCAGGACGTTCATCGACGCCGATCTTCTCGACTATGCCGATGTCTGGGCGGCGGCGGGAACGCCACATTGCGTGATGCGGCTCAACCCCAGGGATCTGCAAGCCAAGACCGGCGCCGTGACAATATACGTCTACTGAGTTTTGACCGGCTGCGCCGTGCCGCCGCAGACGGTCGGCAGCGGTGCATCGCCGAACCACAATTCAAATGTATTCGGCCGCACTTTCTTGGCACCATCCCAGATCGTGGTCAGGTTGACAACTTTGAGCTCGAGGCCAAGGCTTGCGAACATATTGGCGATGCCTTGCCCGCGCTCCATATCGCTGTCTTTCAGCACCCGCAATTCATGCTGCTTGCCGTCCCAATTGACCTGCGCGATGAGGGGTACCGAGACCTGCGCGCGATCGGCATCCTTGAGCGACAGCAGCATGGTCGAGATGCAGGCACGCTGCTGGTCGGTCACAACATGGACAAACAGGCGGCTTGGCAGGCGTTCGAGCGCCTTGCGAAACGTCTCGGCGACGGCCGGATTCTCATCTGAAGCCTTCATCAGCGCCGATTCCATCAGCGGCAGCATCTGCTTGTCGGAAGAGGAATTCGCATAATCGAGCTGCGCCGCAACGAATTCCACCGGTACCTTGTCGTTCTTGAGCAGATATTCAAGCATGGCGATGCCGAATTTGCGCTTCTCGCTATTATCATCGCTGACCAGATCGATCATGGTTTTGAGATCGTTCAGATTCTGCTGCCAGCGCGTGTAATAGAGGCCAGTTCCGGCAACCGTCAGCGGTATCATGACGGTCGCCAGGACCTGGACCATGATATCGCGCATGGGTCGCGATGTGGACATTGCGATGCTCCATAGAGCCTTGGGTCGAATCGATCCAAACGGGACAAAAAGGCTCGATTAATATACCTGGAGCGCTTCCTTATCACCAAGGTCGAGTAACTTTGACGGGAAGCGCTCCAAATCTCGGACGCTTGCACCACCGTATTGCGGCGGAACGGTGGCCTGTCTTAGCGCGCCTGGCGATTTGCTAAAATTCACCCTTGTCCTGGTTCGGAAGCGCCGATGCGGCTCAGTAAATAGGCGGTGAGCGGCGGAATGACGACGCACATCCCGAGATAGCGCGCCAGCTGATGCGCCCCGACATAGGCCGGATCGAGATTGAGCGCGAGCGCGATGACCGTCATTACATCGAGGCCGCCCGGAGCAAAGGCAAGCAAGGTCAAAGTGAATGGCAGGCCCGCCAGTAGGCTCGCGATGGCCGCGCCCAGGACGGAGAGCGCAAGAGCAATGCCAAATCCGGCAAGCCCGTCGCCCAGGCAATGCCACAGTTCGCTCAGACTGAAATCCTGGAAGCGGCTGGCCAGTGACGTGCCGAGGATCACATTCGCCAGGATGAGAACGGGCGGGGGAAGTGCGCCATGCGCAATATCTCCGATATAGAAGGCGGCGCTCACGAAGATCGAGCCGATGAACAGGCCGGCAGGCACGCGCAGTCTTTCGAGCAGGAGGGCAGCACCAGCGCTCGCCACGAGCACGAGGGCGATCTGCCAAAGCACGGGATTGGACGCCGCAGCCATAGTTGTGGGTTGCGGCGACAGGCTGTTGATGACGATCGGCAAGGCGGCAACGAGAAAGAACAGCCGGATGCTCTGCGCGATGATCACCCTGCGCATGTCGGCATTCGCATCATCTGCCAGCGCAACGACCAGACCGAGGGCGCCCGGCAGGCTGGAGAACAGCGCATCGGTCGCGGGCCAGCCGCGCACCCGCCGGTAAAACGCATAGCAGGCGCTGGTCACGACCGCGACCGTCACTGCCAACATTCCGAGGCTGAGTGGCCAGCGCACCGCCCCGGTCAGTGTTTGCATCGTGACACTGCTGCCGATCTGGACGCCGAGGATGATGAAGGCCAGGCTTCTGAAAGGGACCGGCACGGAAAGCTTCGCCCCGAAGAGCACGGCGAGGATGGCCGCGATCATGCTGCCGGCAAGCCAGGGTGCGGGAAGATGCAAGAAGGCGAACAAGGCGCCACCCAGGGCGCCAAGGCCAAGCGTGAAGAGGATGCGGATCAGAACAAGGGCCTTAGCGATGCAAACACTTGGCGATATCGCCGATATGCATTCTCATAGGCTTCCCGATGCTGGGCAAGCGGCAAAGTTATGTCGGTTACCGGATTGAGCGCGCGGACCGCCGCGCTGATATCATCGATGCGGCCGGCCGCCTTGGCGGCAAGGAGAGCCGCGCCAATGGCGGACGTATCGCTATGGAGCGGTGTTTCCGCCGGCACGCCAACAAGATCGGCGCGGATCTGCTTCCACAGAGCGCTGCGGGCGCCACCGCCGACGATGCGCAGGGCTTCCGCACGGATACCAAGCTCCCTCGTCCGGTCGAAGACATCGCGCATCGCGAAAGCAAGACCTTCAAGCAATGCCCGCGCCAGGTGCTGGACGCCATGCGAGGGGGTGAGGCCATAGAAGGCGCCCCGCGCCGAGGCGATCCATTCGGGCGCCATCGCGCCGGAAAGTGCGGGAATGAAGGTCACCCCGCCGGCGCCCGGCGGCGCGTCCCCGGCGAGCATCGTCAGCTGCTCGAAGCTCGCAAGCCCGAAGGTGTCGCGGAACCAGACGAGGGCACCGCCCGACAGCCAGCCGGGATTCTCGATGTAGTACTGGCCGCCCATGAAGGCATGGGTCTCGACCAGCCGGCCAGGATCGATCACCGGCGAGGGATGCAGGGCGCCTGTTACTTCCGCTGTTCCGATCACATTGATGAAGGGTCCGGCATCGACCAGCCCGGCGCCGATCGCTGAGGAAAAATCATCGCCGGTGCCGACCGCAACCGGAATACCTGGGTTGAGACCGGTCAGCGACGCACCGGCGGCGGTTAGGCTTCCGGCAATGGCAGACGCATCCATCGCGCGCGGCAGTTCGTCGGCGGTAATCCCGAAAGCATCGAGCAAGGCTGTGTCGTAGGCCTGCGCCTTCAAACCGTAGACCATGCTGGTCGAGGCTGTTGCATGATCGATCGCATCAACGCCGGTGAGGCGCGACACCATATAGGACACCGGCACATGGAATTTCATCGCCTGCGCCACCGCCGGGACATTCGCCTTGAGCCATCTGATCTTGGCGCCGAGATGCGTCGCATCGAGCACGACACCGCAGATCCGATGCACCTGGTCGGCATCGATGCCGCCGATATCGGCCCGCCGGTCCATCCAGATCAGGCAGGGATGGAGCGGCACGCCTTGCCGATCGACGGCGATGCAGCCATCGAGTTGGCCGCCAAGGCCCAACGCCCTGACTTCATGGGCCTTGCACTTCGCCAGCGCCATAGCGCCATGGATGGCGGGCGCCAGCGCCTCTTCCCACAGAAGCGGATCCTGCTCCGCCCATCCGGCTTTGGGAAAGCTCGGCTGATAGGCGATCGCCTCCTCGCCGATGATTTTCATCTCGGGCGACAGCACCACCGCTTTGAGGCTTTGCGTGCCGATATCGATGCCGACGATCATGCGGCGATGCCGGCCTTCCCCAGTTCGGCGATCCTGAGTTCGACCGCCGCCTCCGCCATGGCGAGCACCAGCGTGTCATCCGGCCGCGCATCGGTGATCAGGCCGTCGATAGCGCCGAGCTGGCAGATCGTGGCGAATTGCGTGATGCCGGCCTTGGTGTGATCGGCCAGAAGATAGACCCGCTCGGATCTCTCGATGATCTTGCGCTTGACCGCAACGCCGGCTGAATCCGCATCGCTGATCTCCTTTGCCGTGAAGCCGCCGGCGCCGATAAAAGCGAGATTAGCGTGATAGCGGTCGAGGAAATCGAGCGTCTCGGGGCCGAATACGCCTTCTTCGGTGAGTCTCAGATCGCCCGGACACAGGAGAACGGAAGCGGTGTCGGATTGGCCGATAATGCGCGCCACGCCGATCGAGTTGGTGATCACCTTGAATTCGATCGGAAGCTGCGCCAGCACCTTCGCCAGATGTGCGGTCGTCGAGCCGGCATCGATGATGAGAACATCGCCCGGCTTGACCAGACCCGCGGCATGGAGGCCGATGCGCTCACGCTCGGCGACATAGGTCTGCGCCCTCGCCGCAATGCCCGGTTCATCGGTCAGTGCCCGCATCGCCGCCCCGCCATAAGTCCTGGCAAGCAGGCCCCGCTCGGCAAGGGCATCGAGATCGCGCCTTATCGTCTCCGTCGTGACATCGAACTCTTCGGCGAGATCGGAAATGCGCACCGCGACCGTCGTATTGAGACGGGTGACGATGCGGTCCTGTCTTTCGCGCTTGGACAGTCTATCCATGGCGAGCTTCCAAAAGGGCCTTGGCAAATTCGGCAAAACCATCACCACCCTCCGCCCGCGTCACGTAGCGCGGCAGATGCGTCATGATCGCCTTGTAGGGCATGACATTGGCGACGCCGACCGAGTTCGGAAAAAAAGCGAACATCGGGGCATCATTGGGGGAATCGCCGGCATAGACAATATGCCGGCGCTCGGCATCCGTATCGATCTCGAAACACTCCCTCAGCATGCGCCTGGTCATGGTCAGCTTGTCGTGGCGGCCGAACCATGCGTTGACATGGATGGAGCTTATCTTGGCGACCGCGCCTTCGGCCTCGAAAGCGTGCCTGATGCGCTCGGCCGTTTCGAGCGGCAGGGCCGGCACGTCCTCACGGAAGTCGATCGCAATATCGATCTCGCGATAGGCTTGGTCGGACGCGATGGCGGTGCCAGGGAACTCCTTGAGGATGCGGCTGGCGAGCTTCTTGAGCTTTTCGTTGTTCGCCTGCCGCTCGTCCACCGGCTGTCCGTAGACGCGCAGCATCTTGCGGTTCTTGTCGTCGTAGCGGAAATAGAATGCGCCGTTCTCGCCGACAATCCCATCGACCGGCCACATGCGGGCGATATGATCGCACCAGCCCGCTGGCCGCCCGGTGATCGGGATGGTCACAAGGCCCACCCGATGCAGGTCTTCCAGCGCTTTATATGCGCTGGCCGGCAGGCGGCCATGCAAGGTCAGCGTGTCGTCAATATCGGTCAGAACGGCTTTTACCGCCCGAAGGTTGGGTGCGGCAAACGAGGCGAGCGGCAATAGTGTCTCAGTCAATCAATCAGCCTTTCCGGTTCCAGGAGGCCGGAATCGGCCGCAAGGTCGAGGAAGGTATAGCGGTTCCGAATTTCGCGCGCATGCAGGATCGCGTCGGTGAAAGCCGCGCGGGACAGGCCGATCGCCGAATAGCGCCGCGGCGCATCGACCTTGGCCAGAGCCTTTTCGATCTCGGCGGAAGGTCGCCGCACCAGTTCGATCTCGCTCTTGAGACGCGGCCAGATCGCCTTGAGCCGCTCGTTCAATCGTAAGGCTCGTTCGCTATCCGCCACTTTTGGCTGGATGTCCTTCCAGCAGGCGAGGCCGACCTCATCGCCGAAATGCGACCTGAGCGATCCGGCGCTGAGCTTGCTCGCGCCGAGTTGCGGTGGCACGTCCCGCGCCAGGATTCCATCCTGGAGTTTCGCCATGACGCCCGTGGTGACGGCGATCTGCTCGCCATGGAGCGCCGGCTCCCAGCCTAAGGGCGGCATCATCTCGATATGATGGCTGATCAGATGCTCGCCCTGGCTCGCGGGATAGGAACCGCCGCAGATCGTCATGCCGAACCCAGAGAGGAGCAGGATCTGGATCAGGCAGCTCAGAGCGGCGCGGTCGCCCTTGAGGAGTGCGGCGGGATCCGCGACCAGCTGGTTCTCAAGATCGGTGATGAAGGCGAATGGGGCTGAGCGGTAGGTCTGGCCCAGAAGCCGGCTCGACAGGAGCCAGTCGACCTGCGCCGTCGACCGGCAGATCGCATCGCCGAAGCCCGCCTGGATGAGCCGCGTCGGGGCTTTCGCCAGCACATCGAGATCGACGAACACGCCATCGGGCGAGATCGCGGCCAGCGATTTCTTGTGGCCATTGACGGTGATCGCCGCGTTGACAGAGGTATAGCCGTTCATCGAGGGAGCGGTGGCGAAGACGGCACAGCGCTTGCCCTGCCGGGCGGCGGAATATTTGGCGAGATCGCAGATGCTGCCCGAACCCACCGCGATATAGGACCCGGCGCGCTCGCCTTCCTGCATCACGCGCCCAGCCGTCCTGTCATCAGGATGCGGGCGCTTGCCGAGCCTGATCGGGATGATTTCGCTCAGAGGCGTCAGTGCCGCCTCCACCCGGTGTCCCAAGGCGGCATGGGTATTGTCGTCGGAAACAATGGCGAAAGGCCTCGGCAGATCGAGTGCCTTGACGAGATCGCATTCGCAGCCCGCAAGCGTCGGTTCGATCACCAGCGACTTCATCGGGACATGCAGGACCTCCCCCGTATCAGGATCGCGATACGTCCCGTCGAGTAGCTTTCGCAAATTGTCCATTGATCATGCCCCGACCGCCCGCAGGACGGCCTTGCATTGATCACGCACCCCCTTGACGCCCTGGGCGAAGGCTTCCTCGAACACCGCCGATCCGATGGTGAAGGCATTGGCGCCCGCTGCCGCCACCGCCTTGATGCGCTGTGGCGAATCGATGCTGCCGGCGACGATGAGATAGCCACTGTGGCCGACACCGCGCCGTGCCGCGCGGACGAGATCGAGCGGATCGGCATGGGTGGCGCGATAGGCGAGGAGATCGACGCCAGGACAGCCGGAGGCAACCGCCTTGCGGCAATCGGCCTCCACGTCACTCGCCGTGCCGCCGAGTTTGGTCGGGTGCCCTACGGGACGGCCGGGGAAGGGATAGTAGGCAGGAGCCCCATCCTTGAACGTCTCCATCGCCAGTCTGATGTCCTGGCCGCCGAGGACGCGGTCGACGCCCAGTTCGGCCGAGGACTTGATCGACTGGCGAATGGTTTCCGGCGTCTGGCTAACGACTTCGATATAGGCGATGCACTTATCGGCCTTGATCCGGCGAGTCAGTTCTCTGAGTGTAGCCCTGTCGACCCCCACATCCTTGAACCCGACATGCTTCAGGCCGAGACCGGAAAGTGAATCATAGACGTCAAGACAGTCCTGGACCGTCTTGTCGTGATGCGTCAGCATAAAGATGAAATCCATGGTCTGGCCTGATGTTGCACCTACAACAAATATGTTGCATGACTGACATATATGGCGCAAGCTGATTCCGAAGAGTTGGCGCAATGAATTGGAAGAGATCTTTCCGGTCTATCTACTATCATGATGCGCCTGAACCGGCGGATCTCGATCTCGTTTGGGCTGAAACCGCCCGACGGCGCGCAGCCTGGCGGACGAAAGCTTCAATGTCATCGTCGTCGAGGATTGCTGTTGCTGTGCCGCCGGCTCCGAATGACCTTCACCGCAATGAGCTCGAAATCATCAACATGATCTACTGCCATGTCGTTCCACTGCAGAGCTCATCGCCATGATGGGGTCTTGAAAGGAAGGAAGGTGTCAAATCGGGAAGTCCAAAAGTCAAACAACCCCAGCGAAACTGAACTAAACTAGCTGAATTGGGGGCGCCGCCGAACTCATCGGCATTGATGGGCTTGGTAATGCAATACTTTGGTTCATAGTATTTTCTCAAACCAGCGCGAGGCAGGGCACCGGGATGGATGCCGCTATCCGTTGGGGGGAGCGTGACGTCACAACATAACGGATAGGGAGGGGCCCATGGCTCAGAATTCAACTGCTGGCGCGACCAGTGGCGCGACGCCTGGCGCGATTGACGTTTCAACCGTCAAGAATGTCGATTTATTGCATGCCAAGGCGGTGGGCCTCATCGGCGTGCTGTTTCTGACCGTTACCGGAGCCGCGCCGATCTCGGCCATGCTGTTCAATGTGCCTATCGCCGTAGGCTTCGGCAATGGCATCGGCGCTCCGGCTTCGTTCCTTTTCGCCACGATCGTGCTGACCATCTTCTCGGTCGGCTACGCGGCAATGGCACGAAAGGTAACCGCGGTCGGCGGCTTTTATTCTTTCATCAGTCACGGTCTCGGGCGCGAACTCGGCTTGGCCTTCGGCCTTGCTTCCATCGTCGCCTATGCCGTCTTCGAAGCATCGCTGGCCGGCGGGTTCGCCTATTTCGCCAATCTCAAGCTGGCCGAATTCGGCATGAACATTTCATGGCTCTGGTTCGCTTTAGCCATGACCATCGGCATCGCAATCCTGTCTTATCTCGATGTGAAGGTGTCCGTGGCGATCCTCGGCATTGCGCTGATCGGCGAAGTGCTGATCCTCCTGGTTTTCGATTTTGCCACTCTATCTGCCGCCGATGCGTCATTCAGCGCCGCAGCGCTTAATCCGATCAACGCCTTCAAGGGCTTCGATGCCTTCAAAAGCGCGAGCGGCGCCGATCTTGCCGCGGGTGCCGCGGCCATTGGCCTGTTCTTTGCCTTCTGGTCATGGGTCGGCTTCGAGATGGCGCCCAACTACGGAGAGGAATCGCGCGATCCCAAGCGCATCGTTCCGCTGTCGCTCTTTATCTCGGTTATCGGCCTCGGCATCTTCTACACCTTGACGAGCTGGTGCGCGACGTCCGCCTATCCGACTATCCAGGATGCCATCGCCAAGGCGCAGGGCGATTCGGCTCACTTTTTCCTCGAGCCCATCGCCAAGAATGCCGGCGGCTGGGCCGAGTCGATCATGAGCTACCTGATCCTCACCAGCGCCTTCGCCTGCGGCATGGCCTTCCACAATACCTGCGCACGTTACCTTTATTCATTAGGCCGCGAAGGCGTGTTGCCGGCAATGCTCGGCCGCACCCACAAGTCCTACCGCAGCCCCCATATCGCATCGACGACCCAGTCGGTGATCGCGGCGATCATCATAGTTATCTCCGCTCTCGTCATGGGAACTGACGATCCGACCAAGCAGGCCTATCTCGGCCTTTACGGCCTGATGGCCCTGCTCGGGACGTCGCTCATACTGATTGCCCAGGCAGTGGTGTCGATCGCTATCATGGTCTATTTCCAGAAGCATCACGCCGACGATGTGCATTGGTTTGCCACTATGCTGGCGCCGATCATTTCGTTCGTGGCGCAGGCGGTCGTGCTGTGGCTGTTGTTCTCTAACATCGATTTCCTGGGTGGCGGTCTCTCCTTCGCCAACCACATCTGGTGGATCGACGCACTCATCGTGATACTGGGAATAGCGATTGCGTTCTGGCTCAAATCGGCAAAGCCCACTGTTTATGATCGCATCGGGCGTCTGATCTATTCGGGCCTCGACAAGTAGAACGAAAGTCTACGGGGAAGCGCCCGGTGGCGTTTCCCCGTTCCGCGAGGGGGCACATCATGTTTTCATCACTGCAAGGTAAATCGGTCCTGGTCACAGGCGGCAGCAAGGGCATCGGCAAGGGCATTGCCCGCGTCTTTGCCAAGTCGGGCTGCAAGGTGCTGATCACGTCGCGGCATGAGGATGGAGCCAAGGCCTGTGCCGAGGAACTGAAGAAAGCCGGCGCCACTGCGGCGGGATTTGCCGCTGATGTCACCGATTTCAAGAGCATGCAGAAGGCAGCCGACTTCGCGGTCAGGACGCATGGCGGCCTCGATGTGCTGTGCGCCAATGCCGGCATCTTCCCGCAAGTGAAGATCGAGGAGATGTCGGAGGAGACTTGGGATGAGACGGTCGACACCAATCTCAAGGGCACCTTCCTGTCGGTGAAGGCCTGTCTGCCGGCGCTCAAGAAGAGCAGCCAGGGCC
>VAZZ01000192.1 GCA_005884715.1 Alphaproteobacteria bacterium
CCGAGGGTCTGGCGGATCTCGGTCCCGACTACGAAAAAACCATGTCGGCCTCGATCCCGCTGAAGCGCCTCGGCACGGTCGAGGATATCGGCTACGCGGCACTCTATTTCGCCACCAAGGAGGCGGGTTATGTGACCGGCCAGACGATCATCATCGATGGCGGCCAGATCCTGCCTGAGTCCTTGGAAGCCATCAACCAGGCGTAACGACTGCCTGCTGGCTGATTGGCGCATCCTCG
>VAZZ01000190.1 GCA_005884715.1 Alphaproteobacteria bacterium
CGATGTGGAGCCGCTCAGCATTACCGCGCGTGGCCATGTGAAAGAGTTCCGTGGCCGTCGCCTTGTAGCCAGCAAGCATTTGCACCTTATAAGTCTCGCCAAGCGTCATCAGCATGGAGTAGCTCGTGCCACCGCCGACGTCAGTTGCGAGTCCGATGTGCACCGGGCGGCTCTTTTCGCGCAGATGTGTCATTTTCATGAGGCCCGAACCGAGGAATGTATTCGAAGTCGGGCAGTGGACCACGGTAGAACCCGACTCTGACAGCCGCGTGCATTCGCGATCAGAAAGATGGATACCGTGAGCGAAGAGACTGTGATCGCTCAGGAGTCCGAACCGGTCATAGACATCCGTGTAATCCTTGGCGCTCGGAAACACGATCTCGCCCGGACTCTCGGAGAGATGCGTCTGCATCAGCACGCCGGGCAGTGAAGCCAAGAGCTGGCCCGATAGTTTGAGTTGCGCCTCCGTCGAGGTCACGGCAAAGCGCGGTGTGACGGCGTAGCGAAGGCGACCGACGCCGTGCCAGGCGCGATAGAGTTCTTCGCTTTCGCGGGCGCCGGTTTCTGGATCGTCCTGGACCGCGGGATTGGCGTTTCGGTCCATCATGGTCTTGCCGGTAACCATTGCCATGTTGCGCTTCCGCGCCGTAACAAAAAGCGCGTCCGTACAGATCTTGTGCACCGAACAGAATGTGAGTGCAGCCGTCGTGCCGTGTGAGACGAGACGATCGAGGAAGACTTCTGCCGCCGCCGCCGCATATTCGGCCGAGGCAAAGCGACTCTCCTCTGGGAAGGTGAAGCGGCTCAACCAGTCGAGCAAATCCTTTCCTGGTGCGGCGAGCATCCGGTATTGTGGAAAATGGATATGGGCGTCGATAAGGCCCGGCATCACCAAGCAGTCGCCGAAGTCGTGGACCGGCGCCGAGGCAAAAATTCGCGGCAGGAGTGAGCGGGGGCCTGACCACAAGATGCGCCCATCATCGCCGATCGCCAGCGCCCCCTTCGATTCATGCCGCACCTGTGACGGCACCTCGCCGAAGCTGACGATCTGACCATGGATGACAGCAGTCATGACGACACGCGATCTTCAATGCGGAAACGGAAGATGCGGCATACCTGGGCGACGGCAGTGGTGAATTCCTGGTCCGGATCGCTGTTCACGCGCTCGGCGAAGCTTGCCAAGATCTGCTGCTTGGTGGCGCCCTTAACCGCGAAGATGAAGGGAAAATCGAACTTCGACTTGTAAAGTTCGTTGAGGTGGGTGAAGCGGGCGAACTCTTCGGCCGTGAGCGCGCCCAAGCCGGCCGCCGCCTGTTCGCGCGTCGAGTCCGGGGTAAGCCTCGCCTTGGTCGCGAGATCGGGGTGGGCTCGAAGGAGGGTGAGCTGCGATTCGCGCTTGGCGGCGCCAACCGCATCGACGAAAGCCCAAACCATTGCCTCGCGCGTTGCAAATGGACGCGCCGCCGCCGCATGGCGTGCCACCCACGGTGAATGTTCGGCGACATCGCCGAAAGCTCCAACAAAGGCTTCGGGGTTCAATGCATTCACTTGCGCCAGGGTCATCACAGCCTTGATATCCACGCGCCAAGC
>VAZZ01000193.1 GCA_005884715.1 Alphaproteobacteria bacterium
GAGAACGCAACCGATGCCGCGCCGAAAAAGGCCTTTCGCGAACCGCATCTCGATACCCCGGCCGAGGTCCAGGAGGAGACACCGAGCTTTCAGCCGGTCCACATCAAGGACCAGCCGCAAGGCATCGTGGAGACCATCAAAGCCGCCGCGAACAAGATCGTTCGCAAAGTTCAGCGGCTCATTCGCCCGGTGAAAAAGATTCACAAAGAAGTTATCATCAACGCCGAGACGCTCGAAATTCGCGTCGCCGTGCTCGAAGAAGGCAAGCTCGAGGAATTCAAGGGTCCATTTACAAAGGCAAAGTTCGTAACCTCGAAGATGGCCTCAAAGCCGCCTTCGTCGATATCGGCTTCGAGAAGAACGCCTTCCTCCATTATTGGGACATCGTCCCCTCCAGCTTCGATTCCGGCGTCGAAGTCGTCGAACGCGAAGGCCGCCGCCGCGAGAAACCCCGCATCACCCAAAAGGACATCCCGCGCCTTTACCCGCCCGGCACCGACATCATCGTGCAGGTCACCAAGGGCCCGATCGGCACCAAAGGTCCGCGCGTCACCACCAACGTCGTGTTGCCCGGCCGCTACCTGGTGCTCCTGCCCAATTCCGATCAATGCGGCATTTCGCGCAAGATCGAGAACCCCGAGGAACGCCACCGCCTCAAGCGCATTCTCCGCAGCCTCTCGATCCCCGAGGGCATGGGCGTCATTATCCGCACCGTCGGCGAAGGCCAGCAGGCCCGCTACTTCGTGCGCGACCTCGCCCTCCTCCTCGAGGAATGGCGCGAGGTCCAGGACCGCATCAAGCACCAGTCCTCGCCCTCCTGCGTCTTCCAGGAGCCTGACCTCGTCGAGCGCACCGTGCGCGACTTCCTCACCGAGGACGTCGAGCGCATCGTCGTCGATTCCCAGAAGGAATACGACCGCATGCGCAACATGATCAACCGCATCTCGAAGCGCTCCGCCGAAAAGGTGAAGGTTTACAGCGATTACCAGCCCATCTTCGACCGCTTCAACATCACCCGCCAGCTCGAGAACGCCTTTAGCCGCATGGTCCATCTCAAGAGCGGCGGTTACATCGTCATCGACGAAACCGAGGCGCTCGTCGCCATCGACGTCAACACCGGCCGGCACAAGACCAAAGACCAGGAATCCACCATCCTCAAGGTCAACCTCGAAGCCGCCGACGAGATCACCCGCCAGCTTCGCCTGCGCAACATGGGCGGCCTCATCGTGCTCGACTTCATCGACATGAAATCCCGGCGCGATCAGCAGCAGGTTTACCAGCGCATGCGGGACGGCTTGAAGCGCGACCGCGCCAAGACCCATATCCTGCCCATCTCGCAATTGGGCCTCATGGAAATGACCCGCCAGCGCCACAGCGAGAGCGTCCGCGCCGCCGTTTACGACGATTGCCCGAACTGCAAAGGCCGCGGCAAGGTCAAGAGCGCCCTCACCATGAGCGTCGAGATCCAGCGCAAGCTCGCTGAGATTCTGAAAAAGCGCGGGCGCGACGAATCCGAC
>VAZZ01000194.1 GCA_005884715.1 Alphaproteobacteria bacterium
TGCGAAGCGTTTTTTGCCTGGTGCGGGTAACGTACGAAAATAGTGCACGGTCTGTAGTATTATTGGTGCTTTTTGGAACACCAAGCCTGTGGTAAAACAAAACCTCCGGCGGCGCAAAGAACCGGTTAGAATCTAGAAGGAAGGAACGGGAAGCGGCGATGGGGCGCTTGACTACGCATGTGCTCGACACGGCAAGCGGCCGCCCGGCTGCCGGTCTCAAGATCGAGCTTTGGTCGCATGGCAAAGGGCAGGCCCTTGTCAGGTCGATGACCACCAACAGCGATGGCCGGACCGATGCGCCGATCCTACCGGAGAGCGATTTCTCGCCAGGCACCTATGAATTGCGTTTCTTTGCCGGCGACTATCTAAGGCGCTCGGGCATCAAGCTTGATGAACCGGCTTTCCTCGATGTAATCCCGATTTGTTTCGGCATCGCCAATGAACAGCAGCACTATCACGTGCCTCTGCTTTTGTCGCCTTATGGCTACTCAACTTATCGCGGGAGCTGACGATCATGGTGCGCGACAAGATCCGTTTCTTGAGAAGAGGGCGAGTGGTCATGTACGGCTCCGCTACTCCCACGCGCACTGTACTCGACTATCTCCGTCTCGAGGAGAAATCGCGCGGCACCAAGGAAGGCTGTAATGAAGGCGACTGCGGCGCCTGCACCGTGGCACTTGGAACGCTGCGCGACGGCCGCGTCATCTATGAGCCCGTCAATGCCTGCATCATGCTGATGGGCCAGCTGCACGGCAAGGAGTTGGTCACCGTCGATGATCTCGCTGATGGCGGCACTCTGCATCCGACGCAGCAGTCGATGGTCGACCGGCACGGCTCGCAATGCGGCTTCTGCACGCCAGGCTTCGTCATGGCGCTGTTCACGCTCTATCATTCGGGTAAGAAGCCGGCGCGTCAGGACATCGTCGATCACATTGCTGGCAACCTCTGCCGGTGCACCGGCTATCGACCCATCGTCGATGCGGCGCGCGATGCCTGTACCGGCCGCGCCATCGACCGCTGGGCCAAGGCCGAGAAGGAAACGGTCCGCCAGCTTCAAGCCTTGAACGACAGCGGCGACATATTCGTCGGCACACAGGAGCGCTTCCTCGCGGTGCCGGCGAAGGCCGAGACGCTCGCGCAACTTGCGGCGGAACACCCCGATGCCACAATCGTCGCCGGATCGACCGATGTCGGCCTCTGGATCACCAAACAACTGCGCGACCTGCCAAAGATTATTCACACGTGCGGCGTGGCCGAACTGCACGCGATCACGGACACGGGCGACATGCTCTCGCTCGGCGCGGCGGCGACATATTCGGAGGCGGAGCGCCATCTTTCCGCCATCGATCCCGATGTGGCGGAGGTGCTGCGCCGGCTCGGCGCGAAGCAGGTGCGCGCCTCCGGCACGGTGGGCGGTAATGTGGCAAACGGCTCGCCGATCGGCGACATGCCACCGATGCTCATCGCGCTCGGCGCCGCGCTGCATCTGCGCCACGGCAACGATATGCGGAAACTCGCCATCGAGGATTTCTTCATCGCCTATGGCAAGCAGGACCGTAAGCCGGGCGAACTGGTCTGGTGCCTCGATATCCCGAAGCTCAAACGCAACGAGGCCTTTCGCGCCTACAAGATCTCCACCGGCGGGTTGCCTCCGCGCGGCTTGCCTATGGCGGGATGGCGGCGACACCCAAGCGCGCAATGCGTGCCGAAGCGGCGATTGCCGGGGCATCGCTTGACGCGCCCGCGACTTGGGACGCCGCCATCCGAGCCCTCGTACACGATTTCGAGCCGATCACCGACATGCGGGCCTCCGCCGCCTATCGCATGGAGACGGCGCAAGCGCTGGTGCACAAGGCGCTGATCGAAATCGCAGAACGCGGTGTGGCGGACACGCGCGTGGTCGGTCTTCGGGCGGAGGCCGCCTGATGGGTGTGGCCATGAGAAAGCGGCTTGCCACCGACACCGTCGGCCTTGCGCTGGCGCATGACTCGGCGATCCTGCATGTGCAAGGCACCGCCACCTATATCGATGACATGCGCGAGCCCGACGAGCTCGTCCATGTCGCCCCGGGTTACGCCAAGGAGGGGGCGCGCGGAAAGATCAAGTCGCTCGATCTCGCGGCGGTCCGGAACTATCCGGGGGTCATTGCCGTTCTCACCGCCAAGGAAGTT
>VAZZ01000198.1:0-4128 GCA_005884715.1 Alphaproteobacteria bacterium
ATCAATTGTCCATTTTAGTCCCATGAAATATCGACGAGATCAGTCCGCAGTTGCGAATCCTTCCGGGTTTACCAGCTTGGCTACATGATAATTGCTGCAAAGCAGCATGATCTGCCCTGCGACTGAAATACGAAACATTTGCATTTGAAATTGTTGTTTAGTACTCTTCGGTCTAACGCGATAATAAATACCGGCTTACAACGGGAATGGGAGGAGATTGTGCCATCTGCCAGGATTGGTCCTTGCCGCGCATTCCACTGCCCGCATCCATCCGAACTCACCATGATTCAGACCCAGCATTGAAGAGAGCTGGCGCAATGTCCGGCCTGACATTGTCCCACCAGCCTGCCTGATCAGGCCAATTTTAGGGAGGAGAAAGAGTGATGTTGCACAAATCAGCCGGTTCTCTGTCGCGCCGGTCTTTGCTGAAGTCGGGTGCCGCCTTTGGCGCCGCCGGTCTTATAGGGACGAGTGGCGTCAGCCTGTTCAATGTGCGCCGCAGCTTGGCCGCCAGTCTTCCGGATCCCGCGAGCGTGCTCGCCAAGATCAATGTCGGCAATTATGTGAAGAAGGACTATCGCGAACTCTACAAGCTCGCCGATGACGAGCCATTGTGGGATCCGCAGAAGGACTGGATCCGCACCGTCGACTGGGAGCAGGTGCGCAAGGAATTCGCCGGCAAGACGGTCAAGTTCGCCATTGGTGCGGCCGATGCCGAATCCGCCTCCGACGGCCTGAAGCCATTCCAGGATTTGTCCGGCATGACGGTCGAATTGGTGCCGATCCCGGATGATTCGCTCTATGACAAGGTGGTCGCCGAATTCATCTCCGGCAATGCGAGCTTCGATGCGCTGCAGTTCTTCTCGCCCTGGCTCGGCGATTTCGCCGCTCCGGGTTTCCTCGCCAAGCTCGACGACTACGCCGCCAAGTGGAAACTGCCGATCGATGATTTCTACGATACCTACAAGCTCAATTACGGCATGTGGGGCGGCAAGGGCCTCTATGGCATTCCCTTCGACTGCGACATCCAGCAGATCCACGTCCGCTCTAAATACTTCAAGGAAGTGACGGGCGGCGATGTCGACACCAAGAACACCATCAAGACCTATGACGATCTGATCCGCCTCTCCGCCGAGCTGAACAAGACCGACAAGGGCATTGCCGGCGTCGGCTTCATGGCGGCACGCGGATTCTGGTCGACCTATACCTGGGAGCATCTCGCGGCACAGTTCGGCGTCGATCTGTTCAACGACAAATGGGAGCCGGCCTTCAATTCCGATGCCGGCGTCAAGGCGATCGAAACCATCCTGGCCTTGCAGAAGAATGCGCCGGAAGGCGTTGCCGGCTGGGGCTGGGCGGAAAACCGCGCCGCCTGGCTCGGCGGTCAGCTTGCCACCAACATCTCCTGGCAGGATTCCGGCACCCAGGCGACGCGTCCGGACCAGAGCAAGATCGTCGGCGATGTCATCACCATCTACGAACCGCGCGTCGAGGGCGGCCGTTTCGCTCCGCCCAATATCGCGGGCTCGACATCGGTGGTCACCGCCTCGTCGAAAAATCCGGAAGGCGCCTTCCTCATGCTGGCCTTCCTCACCACAGCCTCGATCATGGCGATGAACGAGGCTAACGCCAACGGCGTGGCGCCCGGCTATCGTTCGGTCCTCGCCAATCCCAATCTGCGCAAGGTCTCGCAGCCTGCCGAAGTCTGGGGCACCGAACTCGATTATGCCTGGTGCGCGCCCCGCCTTCCCGGCATGTTCGAGATGGAGCAGGCGCTCGGCAACGAGATCAACAAGGCAGTTGTCGGCCAGGCTACACCCAAGGAAGCCCTCGATGCGGGCGCCAAGGCCTGGCGCGAGATCATGGACAAGAACGGCTTCTATGGCAGCACGCCGCCGGTCGATTTCGCCGCCGTGGCGGATGCGGGCTGGGTCGGCAAGGGCAAGACGCCGCCGGTGTAATTGGGAGTAAGCTAAGCGTGATGGGTCTTGTTCGGCCCATCACCCTTACCCTGAGGTGGCCGCGAAGCGGCCCTCGAAGGGTCTGGTGCAATAGACTCACTCTATCCTGATAGATGCTTCGAGGCTCGCTTCGCTCGCACCTCAGCATGAGGATATTTGGAGAAAGTGGCAGACGCCATCACACTGAATTCCGGACGGGCGGCGCAAGTCGCCCGTTCGCCTCTCAAGCGCCGCCGCAGCCCGCTGCAGCGCAAGGCCTTTCCCTATCTGCTGGTGGCGCCCGCGGTCATCTATCTGCTCGGCATCACCTTTTATCCCGGCATCTATGCCATCTATCAGAGCCTGTTCCGCATCAAGTTCAACAGCTGGACCTATATCGGGCTCGACAATTACACAAAGCTCATCGGCGACCATGAATTCTGGGCGAGTCTATGGAACACGTTCCTCATGGGCTCGGGCGCGCTGCTGCTTGAATTCGTCATCGCGCTGACCCTGGCGGCCCTTGCCTATCGCGATCCCTGGATCAGGAGCTGGCGTATCCTCTTCCTGCTGCCGATGCTGTTCATGCCCTCCGCGGTGTCGTTCATCTGGAAACTCGCTTTCAATGACGGGCGGGTGGTGAGCGATCTGTTGATGCGCATTGGCATGATCGCTCGGCCGCTCGATTTCTTAGGCAGTGTGTGGCTCGCCCGCCTGTCGCTCATCATCACCGATGTCTGGCAATGGACGCCATTCCTGTTCATCATTTTCGTGGCCGCACTACAGGGTCAGGACGCCGAGATCGAGGAGGCGGCGCGGCTCGATGGCGCTCGCTGGCCACAGATCTTCTGGAACGTGTCGCTGCCGATGATGCGGCCGATCATCGCGGTGGCGTTGGTGCTGCGCGGCATCGACATCGTGACCATGTTCACCTCGATCTTTATCATCACCGGCGGAACACCGGGCGGCGCCACCGAGACGATGAGCTATTTCATCTACCGCACCGGGTTCAAGCGTTTCGACTTCGGCTATGCCTCGGCGGCTTCCGTTCTGCTCCTTGTTCTGACGGTGGTTATCGCGCAGAGCTTCGTGAAGCGGTTCTTCCGTTCAGTCCGGGAGTAGGTCGATGGCACGCAAAAGTCAGGCCGGATCGCTCACACTGCGCTATGCCGTACTCTTCGCTTGGGCGCTGTTCTGCGTTGTGCCCATCATCTGGTTCCTGACCATTGGCCTGCGCCCGCGCACCGAGATCATCCTGCCGCGGCCGCTTTATCTTCCGACCTTCACGCTCGATGCCTGGAACATGATCTGGACGTCCTGGCCGATGGGCGCTTATTTGCGCAATTCGCTCGCCGCCATATTGGGCAGCGTCATCATCGATCTCCTGCTCGCCATTCCCGCCGCCTATTCGCTGGCCCGTTACAAATACCGCTTCCGCGAGGATATCGGCTTCTACATCCTCTCGACCCGCATGATGGCACCAGCCGTCGTCGCCATTCCGATCTTCTTCCTGTTCAAGACGCTTGGCCTGCTCGATTCGATCTGGGCCCTGATGCTGATCTATGCGGCGATGAATCTGTCGCTCGTCACCTGGATCGTGCGCTCCTACATGCTCGACATCCCGCCCGAGATCGAGGATGCGGCGCGGACCGATGGCGCTTCGGATCTGCGCATCCTGGTCTCGATCGTCATCCCGATGTGCCTGCCGGGCATCATCACGGCGGCCGTCATCGCCGTCATCTTCGCCATCAATGAATTTTTGTTCACATTGCTGATCGCCTCGACGCAGAATGCCTATACCTTGTCGGTGGCGCTCGCCAATTTCACCGGCGGGTCGGATGGCGTGATCTACAACGCCATTTCCATGGTCGCCTTCCTCGCTTTCGTACCGGTTCTGGTGCTGGTTTTCGCGATCCAGAAACATCTGTCGCGTGGCTTGACGATGGGGGCGGTAAAGGGCTGAAATGGGCATATGAGCACTGCTTCGCACCATCAGGATACATTTGCCTCGCATGCCGTCTGCATTGCCGCGGGCGCTCGCGATAGCGTGCGCACGGCGCAATTCTTCATGCGCATGTTGTCGGGTGCTGAATATTGGGGGCGCAGCTTCGAGCCTGCCGGGCTGGCTCGCATGCCGCCCGACATTCGCCCGGGCGGGTTTTTCCTGGCCGCCCTGGTTTCCCGGATG
>VAZZ01000198.1:4200-4580 GCA_005884715.1 Alphaproteobacteria bacterium
CCCTTCACCCATGGCATGATGAGCGAGGTAGCGCAGGCGATCCGGGCTGACAGCTTTCTCGTCAATCCGCTGTTCAATGCCTATTTCTACCGCGCGGCGATCCATATTCTGAGACGCTATCGCAGCCCGCCTTTCCTTGTCCTCGAGCACCGCGTCGATGCGGCGCGCCGCACTTTGATGGCGGAGATCGGCCCCGGTCTCGATGGGTCGGAACAGGCCTTCCTGGCCCGGGCGCTCATCACACTTGCCGATGTTGCGCCAGTGGCGCGCGCCGGCAAGCCGAAAGACGCATCGGCCATCGCGCATACGGAAGAACAGAATGTCGCCGTCTATGCGGTTGCCTGTGTGGCCTTGCTGTTTGCCGAACAGGGCAAGCCGGC
>VAZZ01000199.1 GCA_005884715.1 Alphaproteobacteria bacterium
ATCCAGCCGAAATCGCCGACGCGCGGCGGCCGCAAGATAACCGGTTCGTCGCTCCTAGGCTCCTTGCCCAGCAGTTCTTCTATGACCGACATCGCCCCTATCAGACGCTCGCGATCATCTGGCGCCAGGCCGCCGATCAGGCGCTTCACTGCTTCGGCACTGCCGCGCTCGAGCGACCGGAATGCGGCCTCGCCTTTCTTCGACAGAGCGATATTGATCTGGCGGCCGTCATTGGCCGAGCGTTCACGCGCAATGTAATCAGATTTCGCGAATTCCTTGATAATCCTGCTTAAGTACCCCGGATCTATCCCCAATCCGCTGATCAGTTCGCTCGCCGTCGTGACCTTGCGGGCAGCGAGTTCATAAAGTATGCGCGCCTCGGTCAGGCCAAACCGGCTCTTCAGCAGATGCTCGTCGAGAAGGCCAATCCGTTTCGTATAGTTGCGGTTGAAGCGCCGAACCGCTGCGACTGCGTTTTCCATGCCGGCGCAGGCTGAGACAGATAGTTGACTTTGTCAAGTAACTGAGCCGTTGGAAATGACCCAAAGGATTGCGCGCCACGAGGCCCGCATCGATGACAACCCGCATCGGGAGGCGCGCCCGCAAAAGGCCGTATGGCGGCCCTCTGCCGAATGGATCTGGTAGGTCTTCATGCGGAGCTGGTGGCCAGGTGAGCCGCGAGCAGATTGACGGTGGGATTGTCGATGATTTCCTCGACGCGCAGTTCCCGGCCGATCCTGTCTTCGACGGCGACGCATAGATCCACCACCGCCATGCTGTCGATGCCCAGTTCACCGAGCTGGATATCCTCAGCGCCAGGCTCGAGGGCAGTGGCTTTTTCCGATTGTGAAATAAGCTCCAGGGAGCGCAGCACCTCCAGAAGCATCGCTTTTGTCGCCTCACGATTCATCGAAATACCTCGACATGAACAGAATTGTAGCGGACCATATAGTGCGACGGTACAAGGTCATACGAACTTGCTCGACCTCGCACTTGCAGCCTGTCGAAACCCTGCTTGAGACCGGCCCAGATTCGCAAACTCACTTGTTTTCCGACGCAAGAATGCACCCCTGCTCCGAAAATCCCCTGCTTGTCCTGTTCGCGATCCGAATAGCCCAAGACCTGCAATTGCAAGCGCAGCAGATCGCCGGCCTTGAAGGCGTGACCCGCCATCTCAAAATCGCTCAAGGCTCTGCGATAGCTGATCGGGACACCGGTTTCGATCGGAAACGCCGGCAAGACTATCGGATCATCGCCATCCACAGGATGACTGCGGAATGCCAGATGCAGACCTTCGGTCAGCATCACGAGGATCGTCTCAAATCCCATGCTCAATGCCGAGAAGCGGGGTCCCAGGAGCTCCTCGTCTGCGTTTAGAGCGGCAAGAAACTCCTTTGCTTTTCCGACGCGCAAATCGAGATCCTTGAATCGCGCCAGGCTCTTATTCAGCGCGAAGACATCGAGAAGATTCAGTTGGATGATCTCCTCCGTCACCGGACAATCGACGAATATGGAAGTGATGTCGCGGACCAGTGGAGTGGTCACTTCGGATACGAGATCGATCCGCCCCTTGTTGAGCAGCGGCCTGAGATGACGCTCGACAAGAAGCGGAAGATTGATTTCTAGATCCGCCATCCGGCCGGCAAGATATCTTGAGGAATTCCGCCTCTGCTCGGCGTGCTTTTCACCTTCGAGAAAGAGAGGGAGATGGCGCGCGGCATATCTCACATTCGGGAATTCAACCCCATAAGCCCGCTCGATCGCGCCGATCATATCATCTACGTTGAGGACGCTGGCATGCCGGCTGCGCAAAAGCCTGATAATCAAACTGGGCTCGGCTACCACCCAAGTCCGCAGGAAAGACGATTCCAGCCACACTTTAGGCTCGAGACCGGCGAAATAAGCCTGCCGGTCAGGCGCAATATGAAGCTCGGAAGTCTTCACGACCGTCCCGGTAATCCCCTCTGCGGCTCGCCGTTGCGCCTGCGCACCGTTTTCGCCGATGCCCGGCTTGCCCGCCACTCGTCAGCCAGGATTCCGAATACGAGAACGTCTGCCCGATCCCCCGATGATCGCTCGCGCAAATGCCTGGTCAGATGCGCCTCGCGGCGCCATCCGCCGTTCAGCAGAAGCCACTGCATGGACCTGTTGGAGGGCCGCACATTCGCCTTGGCCTTCTTGAAATTGAGCTTGTTGAAGAAGAAATCAAAAATGCCGATCGAGGCTTCACGCGAGGCACCCGTGCCGCGCCATTGCCGATCGCCGATCAGATGCGTCACCAGCATCAGATCGTCCTCGGCGCGCAGCTTGATGATAAAAAGTCCGACCGGCTCATTCTGCCCGTGGGGGAAGAGTCCCAGAAGAAATCTGGTTCTTTGCCCTTCATATTTCGCGAAATAGGCGACCTGCTCGGCGATGCTCCATTGCCGCCTTTTCGTGTTCAGCATTTCAACCGCGGTTTCGTCCTCGGTCCATGATTCGAGTGCCAGGCTCGCATCCTCGCGCCCGATCGGACGAAGCGTGAAGTTCTCGGTCTGGATGATGAAGGAAGGCGGGGGCAGACTGGCCATCGCAACAAAATTCCTAGAAAACGACAGGATCAACCGAACGACGTCCGGTCAATTCGTCCCTCGACGCGCGCATGTCAACAGCTCTCTCACTACATCCTGGGCTTGCCGCTTGGCTGGCGGCGGCCTGCGGAAGCATCGCCATATCAGAGCGGTTTTCCGGCCGTGGCGCCATCGAGGAACCGGCCGAATTGAATGACGTCGAGGCGGCGATTACCGGCAACCGCTGGATATTCCTGCCGGAGCACGCCTTCCTTCAGCCATCCAGTCGCCTCATAGTGCCGGATGAGGGGCGTGTTCGTCTCGACGACCAGCGCAACGGCCTTCTCGATACGGTGCTCGGTCGCGAAGAAATCGAGCAGCGCTGGATCCGTCTCGGACAAGACATTCGACAAATCATATCTCTGCTGGTCGACCAGTGTATCGAGCGTAACATTGCCGTGGCGGGGGTCGATGGCGGCTTCGTAGAGGCCTATGTGCTGGGCATTGGCGCGGGCATAGATGCCGATGATCATCCGCCTGTTCTTCCAGGAAACAGCAACATAGCGCTGGATGTCGGCACGTGTGGCTTGCCTCACGCGCGCATTGAGTTGCGACATGAGAACTGGATCGCCCGTCCATCTGATCCAATTGTCGCTCACCTTGTCCGGACTGATCGGAGCAAGGCGGAAGCGTTTGGTCAAGACTTCTGATTTTCGCGACATGCGCTTCAATACTACGGCGCCGGTCCGCAGGGGAAGGCCAGCGCGGCGGATGGATCCACTCTAGCACCTTGCTCGGAAGGCATGCTAGTTCGACGCTATCGCCCCTACGGCAGATAGCGATTGGCCGTTTCCTGGAAACTCTCGTGAGCGCGCACCTTGCCGGTGCGCCGACGCTCGATCAAGGTGGCAAAGGCCTGAAGGTTCCCGACCGTTATTGCGTCATTGAAAAAGACGAGCCCCCGCGCAAGCGAGGGGGCTCTCAATAACCCAGCAGCGTCCAGTTACTGCTATAGTCCTCCGCCTGACTCGATCAGGCCAGCCTCGGTCGAGGTCATTAGTTCCGGGAGCTTTTCGTGGAACACGCTGGTATTGTCAAACGCACCCGTACGGTGATCTTCGACCAGCGTTCTTTCACGTCCGAAGTCGAAATAGAACTTGAGGCCAGCATAGACCTGGAAATCCTCCACGTCTGAATCGAGCTTAAAGTCCGGCCCGGGGGTCTCGATATCGAAATTCCAAGACCTTTCTGCATAACGCGCGCCACCAAAGATGGACAGGCCAGAGTCCCAGACGAGATACTCCGCCTCGCCTGTAACGGCCCAGCCGTCATCAACGTCCCAATGTGCATTAATGCCCGCAAGGTCTACGAGACGTTGATCAACATGCAGATCGGCGTTGGGGAGCAAGAGGTCGCCCCTGACCAAAATGCTGAAATTTGGCGTCGGATAGAACCGGCCCCAAGCTGCAAGCTCAAAGCCATCCTCGTCCTTGGAAACAAGTTCATCTTCGTTGGAAAAGTCCGTGTTGTAGTAATGAGCCGAGCCACCGAGTGTGAAGGCATCACCCAGATAGACCTCGCCGAACACCCCAACGCGCCAGATGCCTGGATCCTTGTTGTCGAACACGTCCTTTTGCGAGATCCTCGAGGCCGAAATACCGCCTGCCCAGGAGTCGGGGTCGCGATAGAAGATGGCGCCGCCGCCATGCTTATTGGTCTGGTCGATCTCAATATCGTCTGGCCCGTCATATTCATGACCATAGCAGGCAAAGTCACCTTGGATATTAAGGCCACCGCAAGTAAACAACGCTGCGCCCTCGCCAAAAGGCGTCTCCCACTCTGGTTTGCCGTCGAAGTTAACGTCCTTATTCTCAATTTGCTCGCCGGTTATACCGATATCGTTAGAAACATTCTGCCAGTCGTACATATAACCGGCCATCACCGAGCCATTTAATCTGCAGCCCGGTTCTGCGACCACATCAGCAGCCTGCGCCGAGGAAACTCCGCCCGCCAAAACCAAAGACAGCGCTGCCGCGCTGACAGACAGTTTCATCCTGTTAGTCATTGAATTTCCCCAAAAACAACCCTCGAATGCACGATAAGCGAGAGTCGGCTTACCCTTCAACTCATTATCGCCATGACGGTAGGGAAAATTCCTGACCGTAACCAAAAAAC
>VAZZ01000195.1:0-12685 GCA_005884715.1 Alphaproteobacteria bacterium
AAGCTCGACGCCGCCATGCGTCAGGATGGGTGGCAGATCACGCGCGAAGGGGCTACGCAGGAAAACCATCAGCTGAACTGAGCCTTGATCTTGGCATAGGGTGTAAGGGTGGAAAGCTGTCCGACGGCGCTGAGAGCGGGCGACTGGCCGCGGAACAATGCCGCGGCAAGCCCTGACACATGATCGGCCGATACGGCATCGATCTTAGCGACAAGCGTCTCCATGGCCGGCACTTCGCCGAAAGCCAGGAACTGCCGGGCGATCTGGTCGGCTCGCCCCGTGGCGCTTTCTAGGCTCATCACCAGGCTCGCCTTGAGCTGAGCCTTGGCACGCGCCACTTCAATATCGGTGACATTCTTCGCCGTCGACAGCATGACATCGGCGGTCACATCGACAAGTTCCGGCGTATCGTCGGGCGAGGTCGCGGCATAGACACCGAACTGGCCGGCATCTTCATAAGCCGACGCAAAGGAAAACACGCTGTAGCAGAGGCCGCGCTTCTCGCGTACTTCCTGGAACAGGCGCGAGGACATGCCGCCGCCCAAAAGGCTCGAAAGCACCTGAAGCCGGTAGATTTCGGGATTGCGGTAGCCCGGAGCGGCGAACGAGAGGACCATATGGGTCTGGTCCAGCGGCTTCTGAGCCAGTTCCGTATGCGAGACGAAATCGGGGCGGTTGCGGCCAGGCGGCGTACCGGAGCTCAAATTCCCCAGCAATCTCTCGGCCTCCTTGCGCAAGGCGGCATGATCGATATTGCCGGCGGCGGCCACCACCATGCGCGAGGCCCAGTAATTGCGGTTTCGCCAGGCGAGGATCTCATCGCGCGTTACATTGGCGATCAGCTCATGGACGCCCAGAATGGGACGGCCCAAAGGATGCGCCCCAAAAGCCGCACTCTGGGCCAGATCGAAAACCAGGTCGTCCGGGGTGTCACCGGCCGCCGCGATCTCCTGCAGGATGACATGGCGTTCGCGCTCGAGTTCATCGGCATCGAAAACCGATTCCGTCAGGATATCGGCCAGGATGTCGAGCGCCTGCGTCCAGTCATTCTTGAGCACGCGGGCATAATAGGTAGTGGTCTCCATGCCGGTCGAGGCATTGATCTCACCGCCGGCGGATTCGATCTCTTCGGCAATGGCCTGAGCGGAGCGCCGCTTGGTGCCCTTGAAGGCCATATGTTCGAGGAAATGGGCAATGCCGTTCTCCTCCGGTAATTCGTCGCGCGAACCCGCTTTCACCCAGATGCCGAGCGCCACCGTCTCCAGATGCGGCATGCTGTGCGTGACGACATGAAGCCCGTTATCCAGACGCGAAATTTCAACGCTCATGCCGTGACCAGACTCAACTTTTTACCCGTTCCAGGATGAAGGCCTTGACCGCTTCCGGGTCATTGGCCAGGACGCTTACCCTCTCCTCGGCCATCATGAGGGGTGCAAGGGATGGCGGCAAGTCCGGTCTTTTGCCCGAGGCCTTCTCGACCGCATCGGGGAATTTGGCCGGATGGGCGGTTGCCAGCGTAACCATGGGGCCGGAATAATCCCGTTCCTTCAGCGCCATCCCATAGCCTACGGCCGTATGCGGATCGAGCAGCTCGCCCGTCTCGGCAAGTGTGCGCGCAATCACCTTCGCCGTCTCGGTCATGTCGCAGGTGCCTGAGGTGAATTCGGCCCGGATCGCGGCCAATGGGCCTGCCTCGATCGTAAAGGCGCCCGATTGCCCCAGGCTCGCCATCAGGCGGCGGACGGAAGCAGCATCGCGGCCATGGGCTTCGAAGAGCAGGCGCTCGAAATTGCTTGACACCTGGATATCCATCGACGGGCTGGTGCTCGGCTTGACGCCCCTGACCTCATAACGCCCGGTCCTTAAAGCGCGGTCGAGAATGTCATTCTCGTTCGTCGCAATCACCAGACGGCCGATCGGAGCACCCATGCGCTTGGCCACAAGGCCGGCAAAGATATCGCCGAAATTGCCGGTTGGAACGGTGAAATTCACATCGCGGCCCGACGCTGCCAGAGCCAGAGACGCGGCCACATAATAGACGATCTGCGCCATGATACGCGCCCAGTTGATCGAATTCACGCCGGCAAGCGAAACGCCGTCACGAAAACCGTGATCGTTGAACAGCGCCTTGAGGATGGCCTGGCAATCGTCGAACGTCCCGCGTATGGCGATGTTATGGACCGAGGGCGACAGGACTGTCGTCATCTGGCGGCGCTGCACCTCGCTCACCAAGCCTTGCGGATGCAGGATGAAGATCGAAGCGTGGCGGCTCGCCTTGAAGGCTTCGATGGCCGCCCCGCCGGTGTCGCCGGACGTGGCCCCGACAATGACCGCGCGCATACTCCGGCGCGCGAGAGCCCAGTCCATCACCCGCGCCAGGAACTGCATCGCCACATCCTTGAAAGCGAGCGTCGGCCCGTGGAAGAGTTCGAGCAGCCACTGATCGGCATTGAGCTGCTTGAGCGGCGTCACTGCCGGATGGCCAAAACCGCGATAGGCATCGGCGATCATCTTCTTAAGATCAGTGGGCGCCACCTCGTTGCCGGTGAATTTCGCGATCACCGCAAAGGCAATGTCGGCATAGGGCCTGCCACGCAATGAAGCCAGTTCCGCGGATGAGAATTTCGGCCATTCGGCGGGGACATAGAGCCCGCCATCGCGGGCAAGACCGGTGAGCAGCACACCCCCGAAATCAAGCTCCGGGGCTTCGCCACGGGTAGAGACGTAACGCACGGATGGAGGTTCCTTATATGGGGCGGGGCACCTTAAAGCGAGATGCGGATGAGGGGAATCGGTTATTTCAGCTCCCTTTGCGTATCGTCTGGCGGATCAGGAGACCCGACATCACGACCAAGAGGGCCGCCAGGGCAAACCAGGTGATCGCATATTGGAGATGATTGTTGGTCAAGGTCGTATCGACCGCGAGGGGGGCCGGCAGGGTCTTGCCCGCCTCCCCCGGCTGCACATGGAGCACAAAAGGGGCGACGCGAGCATCGGGAGCGATGCGGGCATAGGCCAGCATTGCCGGTATGTCCCACCAATACCAGATATTGGCCTCCGGATCATTGTCAGGGCTGAAAGGGCCGCGACTTGCGACATGGCGGCGTAGAATGCCGGTCACCTTGACCTCGCCCTGCGGCTGGCTCTCCGGCCGTTTGGCCGCATCCTTCAAGGGCTCGGGAACGAAACCGCGATCGACTAGGACAACAACACCCTCCTTGCTCTGAAGCGGCGTCACCACCTCGAAACCCGGCACGCCACCTTCGCTCGTCAGCATAAAGGCCTCGGCATTATGCTGGAAAACTCCATCTGCTTCGACTTTCAGGAATTCGACCGGATGGTCGGCGTCGAACTCCTTCAATGCCTGATCGAGCGTCACCGGGGGCGAGTTGAGCCGGGCGTCGCGCTCGGCGATGAGCGCTTCCTTCCAGGCCAGTCTCTGCAATTGCCAGACACCGAGGCCGACGAGCAAAGCTGTGCCGAGAATGGCCGCGATCAGAATCTGCCAGACCTTGGCGCTCATCACGAGTTGAGCCGGCCTTCCTGAGCCTTGGTTTTCCATTGCTGGCACAAAAGCACGCCCTTCACCGGGCGCAGGAGGAGCAAAGGCAGAAGGATGATGACGGGTATGGCGATCAGCACATGCACCCAGAAAGGCGGCGAATAGGCAGCTTCGATGCCGAGGATCGAACCCACTCCAACAACACAGACGAAGAGCATGACGAACCAGGCAGCACCATCGCCGGCATCTGCGAAGTCGAAGGAAAGGCCGCAGGCGCTGCAGCTCTTGGCGACGGAAAGATAGCCCGAGAACAGCCGGCCGCGGCCGCAGCGCGGGCATTTGCCGGCAAGGCCAGTCTTGATCGGCGAAAGATCGGGATAATAGGGCTCGGTCATGAACTGTCTACCCCTCACCCTACCCTCTCCCGCCGCGGAGAGGGATTGCATACTTCAACTATCAGTGTTCGACGAACTGCACGCCGGCCGAACCCCAAACATAGATGCAGGCAAAGAGGAACAGCCAGACGACGTCGACGAAATGCCAGTACCAGGCCGCGGCCTCGAAGCCGAAATGCTTCTCGGGGCGGAAGTGGCCCTTGAGCGCGCGGAACAGGCAGACGGTCAAGAATATGGTCCCGATGATGACATGGAAACCATGGAAGCCAGTGGCCATGAAGAAGGTCGAGCCATAGATATTGCCGCCATTGTCGCGATTGAAGGCAAAGGCGGCATGGGAATATTCATAGGCCTGGATCGAGGTGAACAGCAGACCGAGGCCGATGGTGAGGGCGAGACCCCATTTCAGGCCCTTGCGATCGTTGGTCAGGAGCGCGTGATGCGCCCAGGTGACGGTCGTGCCCGAGGTCAACAGGATCAGCGTGTTGATGGCAGCCTGCATGGCATCGCCTGAGAACAGGCTCGCATCGAAGAAGGCCCAGAACCAGGCGACGAAGAACATCACTTCGGAGGCGATGAACAGCAGCATGCCGTAGCGCAGATGGAGCGACACGACATCGGTATGATCGCCCTTGTGGCTCTCCTTCACCACATCACGCCACCACATGAACATGGTGTAGAGGACGCCGGCTAAGCCGATGAGCGCCACGGCGGGGTTCGAGCCGTGCATCCACGTGATCGCGCCAACAGCCAGAATGAAGGCCGCCGCGGCGCCGATGGCCGGCCATGGGCTCGGATCTACCAGATGGTAGTCGTGGTGCTTTGCGTGTGTGTCGGCCATGCCCCTGCTCCTCGGTCGGTCAGTTCAGATTGGTTTCGGTTGAAGGTTTGCTCTCAGTCGACGAGACATTGCTCGGTTCGCCGGCCGGATAGAAAGTGTAGGACAGCGTGATGGTCGCCACATTGTCCATGCCGTGGTCATCCACGATGGCCGGATCGACGAAGAAGGACACCGGTAGCTCGATGGTTTGGCCGGGCTTCAGCGTCTGCTCGGTGAAGCAGAAGCACTGGATCTTGTTGAAATAGGCGCCGGCCGTATCGGGCGTCACATTGAATACCGCGGTGCCGGCAATGGTGTGATCGGATGTGTTGGTGGCGCGGTAATAAGCGAAATTCTCCTCGCCGACCTTGACGCCAAGCGAACGCTGCACCGGTTCGAAGATCCAGGGCAGGCTTGGCGCCGTATTGGCATCGAACCGGATCGTCATGCGGCGGTCGACAGTCTTTTCGGGCGCTGATTCAGCGCGCTGGGTGGTGCCGCCAAAACCGGTGGCCTGGCAGAACATCCGATAAAGCGGCACCGAAGCATAGGCCAGCCCCACCATGGCGACGACAAGCGTCGCGAAAGGAAGTGCGACCTTGCGGTTCTTGACCGAATCGGGCGTGACGGGAATGCGCTGCATATCAGAGATTCCTCAGCGCCACATCGCCGCCAAGGCGCACGATAGTGGTCACGAAAAACAGGACGACGAGGCCGGCGAGCACAAGCGCCAAAGCAAGGGAACGCTTGCGACGGCGGGACATGTCCGCAGGCGACAACGGCTTCTTGTCCTTGACAGGGCTCATCCGATGACCTGCGTGAAGGGAACGATGCCGAGAATTCGCTCGGCGATGATGGCTGCGAAAATGGCGAAGAGATAGAGGATCGAAAAGCCGAACAGACGCCGGCAGGCGCGGCGCGCCGGCTCGCCCGCGCGCAGCCGGAAGACATCGAAGGCATGCCAGAGAAAGGCAGCGCCGAGCAGCGCCGTGACGATGGTGTAGACAAGACCCGTGGTGCCAAGCAGCGACGGCAGGAAGGTGACGGGCACCAGGATCAGGCTATAGAGCAGTATCTGCCTGCGCGTCTCATCGGCGCCGGCGACGTTCGGCAGCATCGGCACGCCCGCGCGGGCATAGTCGCCTTCGCGGAACAGTGCCAGCGCCCAGAAATGCGGTGGCGTCCACATGAAGATGATGAGAAAGAGCGCGATCGAGGCGAGAGTCACCGAGCCGGTCGCCGCGGCCCAGCCGATCATCGGCGGGAAGGCACCGGCGGCACCGCCAATGACGATGTTCTGCGGCGTCGAGCGCTTGAGCCACATCGTGTAGATCACGGCGTAGAAGAAAATGGTGAAGGCGAGAAGCGCTGCCGCCACGATATTGACGAGGAGGCCGAGAACCAGAACCGAGCCAGCCGCGAGAGCGAGGCCGAAGCCCAAAGCCTCGCCGGGCAAGATGGCACCCCGCGGCACCGGACGGTTCGCGGTGCGCGCCATGAGCGCATCGATGTCGGCGTCGTACCACATATTGAGGGCACCCGAGGCGCCGGCACCGACCGCGATCGCCAGAAGCGCCACCAGCGCCAGCCAGGGATGAATGTCGCTCGATGCGGCGACAAGACCGGCAAGGGCCGTGAAGATGACCAGCGACATCACCCGCGGCTTGAGCAGGGTCCAATAGTCCTTGACGGTGCCCTCACCGCCCAGGGCGGCAGCGCTCGTGTCGGAGATATCGGCCTGAATGTCGCTCATTCTTGTCCTTCAAATCGGCCAAGGCCGCCTTTATCGAGGCGGCCTCGCCTGTCGTTTACCGGATGACCGGAAGCGTGTTGAACTGATGGAAGGGTGGCGGCGACGGCAGCGTCCATTCGAGCGTCGTTGCACCCTCGCCCCATGGATTGTCACCGGCCGGCTGTTTCCTCGCATAGGCGAGGAACACGCCATAGAGGAAGATCAATACCGAGAAAGCCGAAATATAAGAGCCGATCGAGGACACCATGTTCCAGCCGGCATAGACTTCCGGATAGTCGATATAGCGGCGCGGCATGCCGGCAAGACCCAAGAAGTGCTGCGGGAAGAAGATCAGGTTCACGCCGATGAACTGGATCCAGAAATGCGCCTTGCCGAGGGTCTCCGAATACATATAGCCCGACATCTTCGGGAACCAGTAATACCATCCGCCGAAGATGGCGAAGACCGCGCCCAGGGACAGCACATAATGGAAGTGCGCCACGACGTAATAGGTATCCTGCAGCGAGCGGTCGACGCCGGCATTGGCGAGGACGACACCGGTGACACCGCCGACGGTGAACAGGAAGATGAAGCCGATCGCCCACAGCATGGGGGTGCGGAATTCGATCGACCCGCCCCACATGGTGGCGATCCAGGAGAAGATCTTAACACCAGTCGGCACCGCGATGATCATCGTGGCGGCGATGAAATAGGCCTGCGTATCGGCATCCATGCCGACCGTGTACATATGGTGGGCCCAGACGACGAAGCCGACCACGCCGATCGATACCATGGCATAGGCCATGCCGAGATAGCCGAAGATCGGCTTCTTGGAGAAGGTCGACACGATCTGGCTGACGATGCCGAAGCCCGGAAGAATAAGGATGTAGACTTCCGGATGGCCGAAGAACCAGAACAGATGCTGGAACAGCACCGGATCGCCGCCCTTCGATGCCACGAAGAAGCTGGTCCCGAAATTGCGGTCGGTGAGCAGCATGGTGATGGCGCCGGCGAGAACCGGCAGCGACAACAGCAACAGGAACACGGTGACCAGGATCGACCAGACGAAGAGCGGCATCTTGTGCAGCGTCATGCCTGGTGCGCGCATATTGAAGATCGTGGTGATGAAGTTGATGGCGCCGAGGATGGAAGACGCACCGGCGAGATGGATCGCCAGGATGGCGAAGTCCATTGCCGGACCGGGCTGGCCGGTCGTCGATAGCGGCGGATAGAGCGTCCAGCCGCCGCCAGCGCCATGAGCACCCGCCGGGCCTTCGACGAACATCGAAATGAGCAATAGCGCCAGAGCCGGCGGCAGCAGCCAGAAAGAGACGTTGTTCATGCGCGGGAAGGCCATGTCCGGTGCGCCGATCATCAAAGGCACGAACCAGTTGCCAAAGCCGCCGATCATCGCCGGCATGACCATGAAGAAGATCATCAACAGGCCGTGCGCTGTGACGAACACATTGTACATATGCTTGCCGGCATCGATCGATGCATCGGCCTCGCCGCCATAGACCATCGCGGCCAGGCCGTGGAAAATCTGGATGCCGGGTTCTGCAAGTTCGATACGCATCAGAATCGAGAGAATGCCGCCGATCAGGCCGGCGAAGATGGCGAACCACAGATACATCGTGCCGATGTCCTTGTGGTTCGTCGAATAAACGTAGCGGCGCCATCCGGTCGGATGGCCGTGATCATCGTGAGCGGTTGCGGCATATGCCATGTTGGTAAACCTCTATGTCCTCTCCCCGTCGCCGGGGGTACCCCTATTTCTGCGCCAGCTGACCTTCGGCCTTGAGCAGCGCAAACAGGTAGCTGCGCGCCTCATCGGCTCCGGCGGTCTTGATCTTGGCCGCCCAGGCGTCGAAATCGGCTTGCGACACCACATGGACCTCGATCGGCATGAAAGCATGATCCTTGCCGCAAAGTTCCGAGCACTGACCGTAATAGACGCCTTCCTTGGTGGCCTGGAACCAGTCCTCATTGAGGCGGCCGGGAATGGCGTCAATCTTCATGCCGAAGGCCGGAATGGTCCAGGAATGGATGATGCCTTCGGGATCAGCCGTCACATACAGGCGAACCACCTTGTTGACCGGGACGACAACCGGAACGTCGGTCGATAAGAGCCATGTGTCATTCGCCTCGAGCTTATCCTTCGCCTTGAGAAAGGCGGTGAAGGAGACCTTGGCCGACCCATCAGCATTGGTGCCGAGATCGGGATATTCGTAGGTCCAGTTCCAGGACGGATTGCCGATGACCTTAATGGTCATGTCACCCTTAGGTATGTCGCGCTGCAGATAGAGCAGGCGGAAGGACGGTATGGCGATGACGACAAGGATGATGATCGGGATAACCGTCCACAGGACCTCGACCAGCGTGTTATGCGTGGTCTTGGAAGGAACCGGATTGGCCTTGGCGTTGAACTTCACCATCACATAGATGAGCAGGCCCAAGACGAAGAACGTGATGACGGTGATGATCGGCAGCAGGAGATAATTGTGGAACCAATGGATAAATTCGGCGGACGGCGTGACGCCGGGCTGGAGGCCCATCTGCCAGGGCACGGCATGACCGCCTGTCTCGGCCATGGCCATTCCGGCGCCCAGTACCAAAGCCACTGCCGAGCCGGCCCAAAGTTTCGCAAATCTCATTCCCGCCTCTTTCCTCATGCCTTGCTGCTCCGCACAATGAGCGCGAAGCCTCGCTTTGCCGTGATCTGGAACCAATTGTGAACCACATTCGCCAAGCCGCCGCAACCAAACCGGGCGCGGCAAAACGTCATTGCAGAGAACGGGATGCGAAAAAGTGGCTACCGGTTTTTCGCGACAATCCCGTTCTCATTTAAGAAATCGATCACGTTCCTGGCTTTTGACGGTTTCCATCAAAAGCCATCGTGATCTCTGGCCTTTACCGAAACCGGAATTCCGCCTCAATTTTTGCGAACAAACGCGCCGCGGGGTGCTTTCGCGATTGTCTTAAAGGCTTGAGAGCGCTAAGAGCCGCCCCGCGAATCGAGACAAAACAAGGATAGCCCCGTGCCAACCTTATCCAAACACCCGCTATGCTGGTCCGCTTTGACGGTGGCCGCCCTCCTCGCCATCACACCGACATTCGCCCAGGACGCTCAGGCGCCGCAAAGGAACAATTTCGGCCCGCGCCTTCCGAAGGCACAAGGGCAAGGGCAAGTTCAAGGCCAGGTTCAACCAGGTTCGCCTGCGCAACAGCAGCAGGGCCCGGCACCCCAAGTCATCGCCACCCATGGCGACTGGAAGATCCAGTGCGAGAATCAACCAAAGCCGGATGCCCAGGGGCAGACCGAAAAGCAATGCGCCATGGTGCAGATGGCGCGCAGCGAAAAGAACGCCAAGGTCGGCCTCACCACCGTTTTCGTGCGCGCCAAGCAGAATGGCAAGGACGTGACAATGATGCGCATCCTGGCGCCGATCGGCGTTTATTTGCCGACCGGCGTTGCGCTTGAGATCGATGGCGGCGCCGTCGGCCGCATTCCTTTCATGCGCTGCCTACCGCAAATCTGCATGGCCTTCGGCGAGGCCGGCACCCAGACGCTCGACAAATTCCGCAAGGGCACGGCCGCCAATTTCATCATCTACGAGGCACCCGGCATCGGCATGCCGATCAAGATTTCCCTCAATGGCTTCGCGGATGCCTTTAAGGCGCTCGGCAGTCTCTAGGGCGGGCGGGCTCCGGCAATGATCTCGCTCCTTGAAAAGGCCGAAGTCGGCAGGAACGAGGCCTCCGCCATCCTCGATTCCGCCCTCAAGGGTGCCGATGACGGAGAGCTCTTCGTCGAGCAGCGCCTTTCAGAGCAGGCCGTCTTTGACGACGGCAGGCTCAAATCGGCAAGCTTCGATGAAGCCCAGGGCTTCGGTCTCAGGGTGGTGAGCGGCGAGACCCAGGGCTATTCTCATTCGACCGAACTTTCCGCCGCGGCGATGACGCGTGCGGCTCAAATCTGCCGCACCATTGTGTCGGCATCTACCTCGGCCGTCATGGCAGCGCCGGCCCGCACCAATCGTGAACTCTATGTCGCGCAGAATCCCTCCGATCATTTCGCCTTCGCCGACAAGGTGGCGCTGCTGCAGCGCGTCGATGAATTCGCCCGTAAGGCCGATCCGCGCATCAAGCAAGTGAGCGTCTCCTTGAGCGGCGATTGGCAGGAGATCGAAATACTGCGCGCCCAGGGGCAAGTCTATCGCGACAGCCGGCCCTTGGTCCGCTTCCATGTCAGCGTCATGGCGAGCGACGGCAAGGAACGCGCCAGCGGCTCCTTCGGTTTTGGCGGACGCGGGCTCTATGGCGACTATCTGAGCGAGACGAAGTGGCAGGACGCGGTCAAGGAAGCGGTGCGCCAGTCGCTCATAGGCCTCGAAGCAAAGCCGGCACCAGCGGGTGAAATGGACGTCGTGCTAGGGCCGGGTTGGCCCGGCATTCTGTTGCATGAAGCCATCGGCCACGGCCTCGAAGGCGATTTCAACCGCAAGAAGACCAGTGCCTTTTCCGGCCTGATGGGTGAACGGATCGCCGCACCCGGCATCACCATCGTCGATGACGGAACGGTGGCGCGGGCGCGCGGATCGCTGGCCATGGATGATGAGGGAACACCCAGTTCCTCGACGACGCTGATCGAAGACGGCATTCTCGTCGGCTTCATGCAGGACCGCCTCAATGCCCGGCTGATGGGCATGAAGCCTACTGGCAATGGCCGCCGGCAGTCCTTCGCGCACAGTCCCATGCCGCGCATGACCAACACCTACATGCTCGATGGCGATAAGCATCCCGACGAGATCCTGAGTTCCGTGAAGCGCGGTCTCTACGCCAAGTCCTTCGGCGGCGGCCAAGTGGACATCACCTCCGGCAAATTCGTCTTCGCCTGCACCGAAGCCTATCTCATCGAAGACGGCCGGATCACGATGCCCGTCAAGGGCGCCACGATCATCGGCAATGGTGCGGACGCCCTGAAACGCATTTCGATGGTCGGCAACGACATGGCGCTCGATCCGGGCATCGGCACCTGCGGCAAGCAGGGCCAGGGCGTTCCGGTCTGCGTCGGACAGCCGAGTCTGCGTCTCGATCAGATCACCGTCGGCGGTACCGCGGCCTAGCCGCGCGACTTGAGCATAGTGCAAAGCTCGACAAGCCGGTCGACCTCTTCCGCAGTATTGTAATAATGCGGTGAGGCGCGGACGATGTCTGAAAGCCGGCGATTCTCGGAATCGATCCGCGTGCTATCAGGATCGGACGCGCCAATGGCGATTCCGGACAAATCCGCCTTTCGTACGACATCGCGCGCATCGATGCCCGCGACATTGAAGCTCACAATGGCGGAAGGATTGCGGCCGAGATCGAGCACTGTCACACCGGCAATGGCTCCGAGCCCTGTCCGCAATCTTCCCGCCAGCATCCGGCACCGCCTTTCGATCTCCGGCATCACAATATCAAGCGCATAGTCGATCGCCGCGCCGAGGCCTAGACGGCCCGCATAGTTATTCTCCCAATTCTCGAAACGGCGGGCATCGGGGCGAAGTTCGTAGCGGTCACGCGCAACCCAGGGTGCGGCATAGTGATCGATCACTGGCGGCTCGAGCCGCTCAAGCAAATTCTTGCGCACATAAAGGAACCCGGTACCGCGCGGCCCGCGCAGGAATTTGCGTCCTGTCGCCGACAGCATGTCGCAATGCAGCGCCTCAACATCCACAGTCATTTGCCCCACCGCCTGGCAAGCATCGAGCAGAAAGGGGATGCCATGGGCTTTGGCGATCCGCCCGATCTCGGCCGCCGGATTGGTAAGTCCGCCATTGGTCGGAACCCAGGTGACGGCGATGAGCTTGACGCGTTTGTCGATCATGCGTGCGAGCGCCCCGGTATCGAGTTCACCAGTGTGATTGCTAGGTACGACGTCGATTTCCGCTCCCGTCCGCTTCGCCATTTGCAGAAAGGCTACATAATTAGCGGCATATTCGGCCTCAGCGGTGAGGATCATGAATTGAAGCGAATAAAAAGCCATCTGCCAGGCGACGGTCGCGTTCTCGACCAGGGCGATCTCTTCGCTGGAGGCATTGAGGAGGCGCGCCACCGAGGAATAGACAGCCTCGCAGCGCTTTCGCTCCTGCCTTGCCGCAGCGTAGCCACCGATCTCCGCTTCGAGATCGATATGGTCCTTGATCGCATTGACGACCGGGCGCGGCATCAGAGCCGCCCCGGCATTGTGCAAG
>VAZZ01000195.1:12722-19278 GCA_005884715.1 Alphaproteobacteria bacterium
ATCCGCCGCGGATGAGAAAGAAAATCTTGCGGTACATTCGAGCAGCCAGCCCCCGCGGGGAGCGAAAATAATGATGGACCAAAGGGCAAGTCAAGCCGCGGGCCGCTGTCAAAGAGGCATCGCACCATAGTAGCATTCAGCGAGCTTGAGAATCAGATTTGGGGACACGGAATTGAAAGTGCATGGACATTAAAATCGCCATATTCGATCTCGATGACGTGCTGTGCCGCTATGATCTTGGCGCCAGACTTCGGGCGCTGGCCCGGATTTCCGGCAAGATGCCGCGCGACATCCGCGCCGCTATATGGGATTCGGGCTTCGAGGACGCGGCCGATGCTGGTCGCTATCGGACGGCGCCGGAATATCTCTCCGAATTCGCCAGACGCCTCGGCCATGAGATCACCCGGGCGCAATGGGTCGAGGCGCGGCGCGCCTCGATCGTGCCCTGGCCCGACATGCTGGTGCTTGCCCGCAAGATCGCGGCACACAAGCGCGTGGCGCTTTTCACCAATAACGGCCCCCTGATGAAGGACAGCCTGCCCGAAGTCTTTCCCGAGGCGGCCGAGATATTCGGTGCCGACTGCTATTTCTCCTATGAATTTTTGACCAAGAAGCCCGATCCCGAGTGCTATCGCCGGCTGTTGCGGCATCTCGGGATCGCTGCCGGAGATGCCTGGTTCACCGATGACAAGAAATCCAATGTCGATGGCGCCCGGATGGCTGGACTGAAGACCCACCATTTCGTCTCACACCAGGCGCTGCGCAAAGAAGCTCTCCAACTGCACCTGATTCCTGCATGACTTCAGTGCCCACACCCGCTTCGTCACGGGCTCGGCCGGGTGACGCATCAGAGATAAGGAATACAGGCGATCTTGCGCGACAGGGGAGATCCGCAAGATCGCCTGCTATCGGCGTGACCAGGACTGGGCGACGGCTTTCCGTCCGATCACGCGGGTTCAATAGGCGCCCCAGCCGGGCGGCCGGGCGGGTTCATGGCGCTGGCGCAAAGTGGTCCGGTGTTCGAGCGCCTGCGTCGGGTCGGTGGCGATGGGAAGCTTTGTCGCCCATTCCACATCGGCGCGGCTGACACCGATATCGGCCAGCATGAAGTCATCGAATTGGGCCAACTGGCTCACTTCCCGGTGTGCCTTCCAATTGTGAAAGAGCCTGGAAAAGATCGAGCGGTTGCCAATTCTGTCCTCGAAAATCGCGCGGTTCAGGACATAATCTCTCATGACACAATCCTCCATGACGCAAGGAGCATCCTCCTTGCTGTTTCGCCACCCGAAAGTGGCCCAAACGATCAACTGCATGGTCAGAATATGCGCCCCTCCTATTGATAAATCCAACGAATATGTCTTATATTATCCATCAGCAGTCTTGATGGAATAACGGCCATGATCCCCAATCTCGATATCGACCTGTTGAAGACCTTCCTCGCCATAGCCGATACCGGCAATTTCACCCGCGCCGCCGAGGAAGTGCACAAGACCCAATCGGCGGTTTCCATGCAGATGAAGCGGCTCGAAGAGCTCGTTGGGCGCCCGCTTTTCGTGCGCGACGGGCGGCAGAGCCGGTTCACCGCAGATGGCGAACGGCTCATCGAATATGCCCGGCGCATCGTCAATCTCAATGACGAGGCAGTCGCGGCCTTCACCAAACCGGAACTCACCGGCACGCTTCGTTTTGGCACGCCCGATGATTATGCCGACCGCTTCCTGCCTGAGATTCTGGCCCGCTTCTCGCGCACCCATCCTCTGGTGACGGTCAATGTCGATTGCGGGCAGAGCCCGCAACTGTTCGAGCGGGCACGGCATGGTGAACTCGATCTGGCGCTGGTGACCGCGTGTTCAGAGATCGCCGTCGATGAAATCGTGCGCACCGAACCGCTTGTATGGGTCACATCGGCGCGCCATAGCGTCCATACGCTCGACACGGTTCCGGTCGCCATTTCGCATACAGGCTGCGAATGGCGCGCCTTGACGATCGGTGCGCTCGAACGCGAAGGCCGCAAATACCGTATCGCCTATTCGAGCCCCAATTCCAATGCGGTGAACGCCGCCGTGCTCGCTGGACTCGCGGTCGGCGCCGTGCCGGAAATCTGCGTACGGCCCGGCATGCGCATCCTGTCGGAGAAGGACGGCTTCCCGAAACTCGGTTCGTTCCGGCTCGGCATCGTGCACCGGCCGGGCCGGCGCAGTTCAGCGGTCGAGGCGCTCAGCCATCACATCTCGGAAAGCATCTCCAACATTCCGCGCCAGCTGATGGCGGCGGAATAGGTGGGAATTGAAAGTTGCATGACGCGGCGATCTGAGCGCGGCGCATATTGACGGCGCTCGATCCAACCTGCTTGCGAGAGACATCATGGCTATCGCTACGGCGCTGACGCGTCTGCTCAGCATCACCCATCCGATCATTCTGGCGCCAATGGGCGGCATCGCTGGGGGCAGGCTCGCTGCTGCAGTGAGCCAGGCTGGCGGTTTCGGCATCATTGGCGGCGGCTATGGCAATCCGAAAGCCGGCTATGGCGGCAAAGCCTGGATGGAGGAGCAGTTACGCGCCGCCGGCAATGCGCAGATCGGCGTGGGTTATATCACCTGGTCGCTCGCTCTTTTTCCGGAACTCTTCGATCAAGCAATGGAGCGCTCGCCAAAGGCCTTCTTCCTGTCGTTCGGTGATGAGAAACCCTTCGCCACGCGCGTCAAGGCGACGGGCGTCACGCTTATCTGCCAGATACAGGATATCGACGGCGCCAAACGTGCCCTCGATGCCGGTGCCGACATCATCGTGGCGCAGGGCACCGAAGCTGGCGGCCATGGCAAATCGGGGCGCACCACGCTCACCTTGACGCTAGCCGTGGTGGATATCGCAGGTGCGGTGCCGGTCGTTGCGGCAGGCGGGCTATCGGACGGCCGTGGTCTCGCGGCCGCCTTGATGCTGGGCGCTTCCGGCATATTGGTCGGCACGCGTTTCTGGGCGACGCCCGAAGCCCTGGGCAGCGATGCCGCCAAGCGCCTCCTTACCGAGGCCAGGAGCGATGATACGCTGCGCACCCGCGTCTTCGATATCGTGCGCGGACTTGATTGGCCGGAAGGCTATTCGGGCCGCGCCATCGCCAATGACTTCAGCCGCAATTGGCATGGCCATGAGAGCGAACTCGAGCGGAATCTGGTGCGCGAGGCGGAGGCCTATTGGACGGCAGCGCGTGCCGGCGACACCAGCAAATCGGTCGTCTTCGCCGGCGAAGGCCTCGATCTCATCCATGACATCAAGCCTGCGGGCGACATCGTGCGCATGGTCGCGGCAGAGGCCGAAAGGCTACTGAAGACAAGGGCCGGTGCCGATCTGAACTAATATGCAAAGTCCCTGAATACGCGCCGCACGTCGCGATTTCAGCTCGTTTCATAGAGCTGCAGCAGATCCTCGGCGCGCGTCCTGCCGGAAGCGGCGATGTCATCGAGATCATCGAGGAAGCGGGTCTCGGTCTTGCCCTTGCAACCGACGATCCGGCGCTCGCCAAGGCCTTGGCGCGACAGAGCCAGCATGTCTTTCGCCACGTCCTGGACCAGGCGCCCCTTCACCTTGGCCTGCAGCGCGTCGCGCGGCACCGCCTCGCGCAATTTCTGCCGGTCCTCGGCTGACCAGTCCTTCACCAGGTCCCAAGCGCCATCAAGGGCAGTCTGATCATAGAAGATGCCCACCCAGAGAGCCGGGAGCGCACAGAGCGTACGCCACGGCCCCGTATCGGCGCCGCGCATTTCGAGGAACTTCTTCAGGCGCACTTCGGGGAATATCGTGGTGAGATGATCCGACCAGTCCTGGAGCGTGGGACGCACGCCCGGCAGTTGCGGCAGCTTGCCTTCGAGAAAGGCGCGGAAGCTCTCGCCCGATGTATTGTGATAGTGGCCGTCGCGGTGGACGAAATACATCGGCACATCGAGCGCATAATCGACATAGCGCTCATAGCCCATGCCCTTCTCGAAAGCGAAAGGCAGCATGCCGGACCGGTCGGGATCGGTGTCAAGCCAAACGGCCGAGCGAAAGCTCTTATAGCCGTTGGGCTTTCCCTCCGTGAACGGAGAATTGGCGAAAAGCGCGGTCGCCACCGGCTGCAAGGCGAGCGAGACCCTGAGCTTCTTCACCATGTCGGCTTCGGATGAGAAGTCGAGATTGACCTGCACCGTCGACGTGCGGAACATCATGTCGCGGCCAAGCTTGCCCTTCTTGTCCATATAGGGTGCCATGATGGCGTAGCGCCCCTTGGGCATGACCGGCACTTCGGCCCTGGTCCACAGAGGCGATGAGCCGAGCCCCAGGAAGCCGATGCCCAGCGCATCGCCGACCTCGCGCACCTGGGCCAGATGGTTGTGCACCTCATCGCAGGTTTCATGGACGGTCGCCAAGGGCGCGCCCGCCAATTCGAACTGGCCACCGGGCTCGAGCGAGACCGAGCCCATGCCATGCGGATCGGAGAGAGCGATGATGTTGCCCGCCTCATAGACGCCGGTCCAGCCGAAGCGGCTGTGCAGGCCCTCGAGCAGCGCCTTGATCGAGCGCGGACCGTCATAGGGGACCGGCGCCAGAGTATCGGTCAGGAAGGGAAATTTCTCGTGTTCGGTACCGATGCGCCATTGCGCCTGCTGCTTCTCGCCACTGGCGATATAGTCGACCAGTTGGCTTTTGCCGGTGATAACGGCACGCGCCTCCGGGGTGTCGGGTGTAGGTCCGCTCACAGTGAAATCCTTTGTTGCCCAAAGCGGGTTTAGGCGGCAGCCCTCATTACGACAAGTCAAAGATTGTGATGGGTGCTGGTCAGAATTTCATGACTGCCAGTCGCCAAGGACAGCCTGGATGAGAGTCAAAGCGGCGGTGCCCGCAGTGTCCGCCCGCATGATCCGGGGGCCCAGCGAGATGGCCTTCACAAAGGCCAGGCGCTTGAGCGCCGCGCGTTCCTCGGGCGTGAAACCGCCTTCCGGGCCGACCAGCAAAGCGGCGGGAAGTTTCAGTGCCTTGAGGGTCGCCAGCGTGTCCTCTCCTTCGGCCACCTCATCGCAATAGATCAAGACGCGTCGCGCGTCCCAGCCGGCCAGCAGCCGGTCGAGCTTTTCCGGTTCGCTGACTTCGGGCACGAAAACTAGATTGCACTGTTCGGCCGCTTCGATCGCATTCGCCCGCATGCGGTCGAGATTGACCCGATCGACAATGGTGCGGGCCGTGAGCACCGGGCGCAGACGGCGTGCCCCGAGTTCGGTCGCCTTCTGCACCAGATAATCAAGGCGGGCATGCTTTAAAGGCGCGAAGATGAAATCGATATCGGGTGGGGCAGACGCGTCGGCGAGTTTCCTCTCGCACCGCACGCTCACGGCCTTGCGCGTGACCGAGCCCAGATAGGCCAGCCACTCGCCGTCCTCCCTATTGAACACGCGCAAAGGGTCGCCGGGTTTCATGCGCATGACGTCGCGGACATAATGCGCCTGGTCCTGCGCCAGCACATGTTCGGCGCGGTCGGCAAGCCCCTGGGCGACATAAAGGCGCGGCGTATCTCGCATCGCCACCTCGTAGCCTCCTCCCCGCGCTGCGCGCAATGGGCCTATTTGCCTGCAGCCTCTTACCGGGCTAACAGACGGTCATGACCGATCACGTCGCCGATGCCCCCGTGGATAACTGGGTCGACCGCTCTATGCCGCGGGGTTTGCGTCCCTATGCACGGCTCATGCGGCTCGACCGGCCGATCGGCTGGTGGCTGCTGCTCCTGCCCTGCTGGTGGGCGCTCACGCTGGCGCAGATCGCGTCTGGCGGAGGCATGCCCAGTCTCTGGTATGCGCTGCTCTTCTTTCTCGGCGCCATCATCATGCGAGGTGCGGGCTGTACCCTCAATGACATCGCCGACCGAGATTTTGACGCCCAGGTGGCGCGCACGAGGTCGCGGCCTATTCCATCAGGACAGGTGAGCGTCAGGGCGGCCATCGTCTTCTTCATCCTGCAATGCCTGGCCGGCCTCGCGATCCTTCTGCAGTTCAATTGGACGACCGTCATCATCGGCGCGTCCTCGCTCGCTATCGTCGCCATCTATCCCTTCATGAAGCGTTTCACCTACTGGCCGCAGATCTTTCTCGGGCTCGCCTTCAACTGGGGCGCCTTTGTCGGCTGGAGTGCCATCCATCAAGGGATCGCCTGGCCCGCTGTGCTTCTCTATCTCGGCGGCATCGCGTGGACGCTGGCCTATGACACGATCTATGCCCATCAGGACAAGGAAGACGATGTCCTGATCGGGGTGAAATCGACGGCGCTCAAATTCGGCGCGTCGTCGCTCTATTGGATCGGCGGTTTCTTCATCCTCGCCCTCATCCTGTTCGAGGCGAGCCTTTGGCTTGCGCAGGCGCGGCTTCTCGCCCATATGGGGGTTGCCGCGGCCGCCCTCCATGCAGCCTGGCAGATCTCGCGACTGGACATCAATGATCCGCTCAGCTGCCTCAGGCTATTCCGGTCCAATCGCGAATTCGGACTCCTGCTGCTCTTAGGCCTCCTCCTCGACACGCTCACCAGATGACCAGAG
>VAZZ01000196.1 GCA_005884715.1 Alphaproteobacteria bacterium
GGAAGATGGGTTCGCACCCCGGGCTACCACCACCGACGGCCAAATCGACCGCCGCCGAAACGACCGCCACCGGCAACCAACCGGATGATGAGGAGAAGTACAATCGCGCCGACGGTGGCGTTGATGATCAAGCTGATCGTTCCGCTCCCAAGATGGATGCCTAAGCGAGGCAGCAGCCAGTCACCGATGAACGCGCCGATGATCCCGATTGCTATGTCCGCGATCAGACCAAAGCCGGCCCCCCGCACGATCTTCCCGGCCAACCATCCGGCAATAAGGCCGATTACCAATATGACAATGATGCTTTCGTTCGACAAATACATGGTGATCCTCCCGGCTCCCTTTCACTGTGCGATTGGCGCCCGCAAACTAGCCGACTTGTTCCATAGCCGATCCTCTAACCCCACGAAAGCCTATGCGCGTCGGTGGTTGGACGCGATCGCCGCGCGGCGGCAACCCAAGCAAATGCCACTGCTCGATAGCATGGTCATCAATTGCGACCGCTCCCGCTCCCCTATCGGGACCTTCAGCGCCCGAACACGAACACGCCCGTTGGTCTCGACCGAATTTCGAACCGGTCTCTTTGCACAGTCGAACTGGTCTCTACAACGAGCGGGAAGAGAATCTCGGAAACACTTTTTTGGCGATGGAGACTTTCCGCAATTGTCGAGCTCATCGCCCGATACAAAGACTTACAGAGACTCAATCTCTTCAGAACTCGCCTCTAACGCGCGGAAATGTCGGGCAAGTTCGATCCCCTATCGAAATACCAATAATATCCAGGAGTAAGTGGTGGAGCCAGACGGAATCGAACCGATGACCTCTTGAATGCCATTCAAGCGCTCTCCCAACTGAGCTATGACCCCACACTGGGCTTCGTGGGCCCTAAGCCCTCGAATTTTGGGATGCTTTACGGGCTGACCCGGAAAGCGGGCGGACCCTAGTTCCGCCCTCGATATTTATCAAGCAAAACTTGCTCTCTGGAGCGAAAGGCCCCTTACCCGGCCTTCGGCCACCCTCTCTCGCAGGCGGGAGAGGGGAAAGTCCTGCAAGACCCCGCGTTTTCAGGGCTCTTCCTCGCCTTCCTTAGTGCCGGCCGGGCCGCTGTCCAGATAGCCGGCGACGTCGCCGCTCTCTTCCTCGTCCTCGACCAGGAAGGTTGAGTCCTCCTCAGCCTCGGCGGTTTCTTCCTCCTCGCCCAGATCGACATCGGCGATGGCGGCGGTCTCGTCTTCCTCAGCCCCAGCCTCTTCGACTTCCTCGAGGCTGACGAGCTCGACATCCGAGACCTCCTCGACCTCTTCCGCCTTGGGCACCTCGCGCGGCTTGGGAGCCGCTTGCGGCACCTCGCCCTTGGAGGGCAGCAAGGGTGCGGCGATGAAGCTCACGCCGCATTTCGGGCAAATGATCGGCGACTTCAGCAGATCATAGAATTTCGTCCCGCAGGACGGGCACGTACGCTTGGTTCCGAGTTCAGCCTTGACCACGGTTGATCCTCTTATAGGGCTAAAAAGTTGAGGTGATTGGCTCCCATGCCACGGTCGGGGATGCTTGTCAAAAGCAAAGGTGACAGGCGAAAACCCCTATGTTAGGAGGCCCCATCAACCCACTCATCCTGGATTTCCCGTGCACGGCTCAAGCCCAGCGCCGCTCAGATCCCACCATGCCAATGGCCTCAAGGGCATTTTACGCGTTCCCGGCGACAAATCGATTTCGCACCGCTCCTTGATGTTCGGCGCGGTCGCGGTCGGCGAAACCAGGGCCTCTGGCCTCCTCGAAGGGGAAGATGTGGTCAATACGGCCAAGGCCATGCAGGCTTTGGGCGCCAAGGTCGAGCGCACGGCAGATGGGATCTGGCACATCCAGGGAGTCGGCGTCTCAGGCCTCATGAGCCCGAAAGGCGATCTCGATTTCGGCAATTCGGGAACCGGGGTGCGCCTGGCGCTTGGCCTCATGGCTTCGACCCCCCTCATTGCCCGCTGCATCGGCGATGCCTCGCTATCGCGAAGGCCGATGGGGCGCGTCACCGTGCCGCTCTGCGAGATCGGCGCCCGGTTCGAGACGGCGGAAGGCGGGCGCCTGCCGCTCACGCTCCATGGCGCCAAAGACGCGGTGCCGATCACCTACAAGCTCCCGGTCGCCTCGGCGCAGGTCAAATCCGCCGTGCTCTTGGCCGGCCTCAACACGCCCGGGCGCACCACCGTCATCGAACCCGTCGCCACCCGAGATCATACCGAGCGCATGCTGAAGGCCTTCGGCGCCGACATCGCCAGCGAAACCAGGGATGACGGCCGCCATATCGCGATCACCGGCCAGCGCGAACTCAAGGCCCAGACCATCGACGTGCCGGGCGATCCGAGCTCGGCCGCCTTCGCGATGGTGGCCGCCCTCATCACCGAAGGTTCCGACATCTCAATCGAGAATGTGATGCTGAACGAGACGCGCACTGGCCTCATCACAACGCTCATCGAGATGGGCGGCGATATCGCGATCGAGAAGCGCAGGCTCGCCGGCGGCGAGGAAGTGGGCGATCTCAGGATCCGTTCCTCGCGCCTCAAGGGCATCAAGGTGCCGGCGAAGCGCGCGCCCTCGATGATCGATGAATATCCGGTCCTCGCGGTGGCCGCCTCCTTTGCGGAAGGCATCACCCATATGGAGGGTCTCGATGAATTGCGGGTGAAGGAGAGTGATCGCCTCGCCGCCGTCGAAGCGGGTCTTGCCGCCAATGGCGTCACGACGGGCTCCGGGCCCGACTGGCTCGCGGTCGAAGGCGGAGGCGTATCGGGCGGCGGATTGGTCGAGACCCATCTCGATCACCGCATCGCCATGGCCTTCCTGGTCATGGGCCTCGCTTCGCTCAAGGCTGTGCGCGTCGATGACGGCGCCATGATCGCCACCAGCTTTCCCAATTTCATCTCATTGATGAACGGCATGGGCTGCCGCATCGAGCCTGAGCGATGATCATCGCGGTCGACGGCCCCGCCGCCGCCGGCAAGGGCACGCTCGCCCGGGCGCTCGCCCGGCACTATCACTTCCATTTCCTCGATACGGGCTCGCTCTATCGCATGGTGGGGTTTGCCGTGCTGGCCACTGGAGGCGACCCCCGGGATGAAGCGGCGGCGCTCAAGGCGGCCCAGACACTGAAGCCCGAGTCCGCGCATAATGAAGACCTGCGCGGTGAAGAGGTAGGCGAAGCGGCCTCGATCGTCGCCGCCAATCTCAAGGTGAGGGAAGCGCTGCTCGGCTTCCAGCGCCAGTTCGCGGCAAAGAGGCCGGGCGCTGTGCTCGATGGCCGCGATATCGGGACCGTCGTGTGTCCCGATGCTGAAGCGAAGATCTTCGTGACGGCGGCACCGGAGGTGAGGGCGCGGCGCCGGCATCAAGAGCTGGCTGAGCGCGGCCTGGCTCCCTCCTTCGACAGCGTGTTCGCCGATATCCTGGCGCGCGATGAGCGCGACCGCCGCCGTGTCCATGCGCCGCTCATCCCGGCCGCCGATGCCTATGTTCTGGAGACATCGCGGATGACGCGCGAGCAGGCGCTCGCCGCGGCGATCGCTTTTGTCGAGCAGCGAAGGAAGAAATAGCTTGCTTCTTTACCCTCCCTTGCGGGCCACAAGGGCAGGGGTTTAAGGGGCATTGCCCCTGGCGTTGCGCTCATGCACAGTCGGGATGTGAAGAGAAAAACAAACAAGAGTAAAGCGACGCCGCCGGGCAAATCCGGGCGCGCCTATGTGGCCGGCACCTTCGATACCAAGGCGCGCGAG
>VAZZ01000197.1 GCA_005884715.1 Alphaproteobacteria bacterium
GAGAACAGCTCGGGAGCGACGAAGCGGCCGAAAACGAAGCTGAGGCCTTCGGTCAGGGCAAGCAGAAGTGCAATGCTTATCACAAAGAAACCAGCTCGTTTTCGTTCCTGCATGAATTTCGCCCCGGACACTTCACTTCACTCTACCGTCCAGGATGTTCTTGGGGAAGATGGCCGGTGCTGCCTCGAGAAGATACCGGCAAGATCGGCAATATCGGTGTCCCCCAAATCGAGTACTATGCCGTCTGATTCACCTGGGAATCTCGCTTGACCGAGCCCTGCATCATAACCGTCGCCATTACCGGATCGGTCCCGCGCAAGGAGGACAATCCGGCCGTGCCGATCACGGTTTCGGAACAGATCGAATCGACGCAAGAAGCTTTCGAGGCGGGCGCTGCCATCGCGCATGTGCATGTCCGCAAGGACGATCAGACGCTGACCTCCGATCCGGAGCGCTTTGCGGCTCTAAGCGAGGGGCTGCGCAAGCATTGCCCTGGCATGATCATCCAGTTCTCGACCGGCGGTCGCTCTGGCAAGGGATCCGAGCGTGGCGGCATGCTCTATCTCAAGCCCGATATGGCATCGTTGTCGACCGGTTCATGCAACTTCCCGACCATCATCTATGAGAACCACCCGGCGCTCATCCATGAGCTGGCGGCGAAAATGATGGACTATGGCATCAAGCCAGAGATCGAGGTCTTCGATCTCTCGATGCTCTATCAGGCGCTAAGGCTTGCCGAAGAAGGCGTGTTGCGCAAGCCCTTGCATGTGCAATTCGTCTTTGGCGTGAAGAACGCCATGCCGGCGATCCGCGACGTGCTCGAATTCCAGGTGGCGCAGCTCAAGAAGCTCGCACCCGAGGCGACCTGGACGGCCGCCGGGATCGGACGCCATCAGTTCGAGGTCAATCGCTGGTCGCTGGAGCTCGGCGGTCATTGCCGCACCGGCCTTGAGGATAATGTGCGCATCGACCGCAATCGCCTCGCAGAGTCCAATGCCGAACTCGTCAGGCGCGTCGTGACGCTGTGCGGGCAGTATGGCCGCCGGCCGGCAACGGTCGCCGAGGCGCGCAGCCTCTTGAAACTCAGCTAAGGACCTTTCTTTTCCGCCGAGCTATTTGACTTCTCGATCAGCGCCATTGCCGCTGGCTGGCGCCTTGGGCTTAAAGCCGTTGATCACGTGGGTGAAGACATCGGGCGATTTGGTCGGCGATTTCTCGGGCGCGGCGATGGCGCTGAGATCATCCGGCGTTCCGCCCTGCGCCCATTGCTGGGCGCGCTTTGCCCACTCATCGAGCGCTGCCGGCCGCCGATCCGCTTTGATTCGGACACTTAGCGCGCTTCCCGGCGAGGTGGAATCACCTCGCCGAAAGGGATTCGCGCCAAATCAATATGTTGGAGCAAATCCTTATCGCCAAAGTCTTCAACTTTGGCGGGATTTGCTCTAGACTCTATTCAATCACGGTGAGGTGACTGACCATACCCGCCTTGAAGTGGCCCGCCTTGTTGCAGAGCAGAATGTAGGAGCCTGGTTCCAGATTGACCGTGAGGGTGCCCGACTTCCCGGGTTCAATATCCTCGATTTCGTTCACGACTTCGAGAGCATCCTCTTTGATTTCCTTCTCATCTTCATTGTACAGCAACGACTCAATCGGCTTGTCTGATTTGACCACGACGAACTCGTGAACGAGACTCTGAGAAGTGTTGGTCACGTTGAAAGTTACCTTGCCGGGTTTGATCTGCATGGTACTGAGTTCCATGCGCATTGATTCCATGCCCTTGTCGGCCAACACCACAGCAACCATTTCGTCGGCACGCGCCGAAGGCTCCGCCAGGGTGACCGCAGTGGCAATCAAAAAGGCGCCACGCATCGCGCACTTATGGGGACCGGTGGACGTGTTCACGTGCGCCCTCCTTGCTGTCAGTCAACAGATGCCGTTCACTCCATCCTCCAGGTGATCTGGAGCTGGGCCTGAGACCGGCTCTATTTTTCCTATTTGAATGAGGGTGGAGGCCCGCACTGCGAACAACATTCACGCTCACACTTTGGGGCTACGTTTGATCTCGCGCGATTATTCCCGGGATTTCGCCATCGGTGTCGGCGGCAGCGCTTTCCACGGCACTGGCCGGGTTCAGGGCGCCGCCTGCCGAAATCACGGCGGCGTCTATAGCGGCGTCACGCGCTTTCATGGAGGCCCATTCTCGCGGCAACATTGCACCCACAGGCGCGCTCGGAGATGTGAGAAGCACCGCGAGGCGGTGTGCTGTCGGAGAGGCGATCTTTCTTACTAGGCCAGTTTGGCAATAAGCGCCATCGCGGCTGCAGGCGCTTTGGGCTTGAAGCCGTTGATCATATAGATGAAGACATCGCGGGATTTGGGCGGCGACTTCTCAGGCGGCGCGATAACCGCGAGGTCGCTCGGTATATCGCCCCCGGCCCAGAGCCTGGCGCGCTTTGTCCATTCGTCCAATGCCTTCGGTGCATAGCCGGTCTCGATCTTTTCCGAGGCGCGTTGCAGACGCGCATAGACGAAGGATGCCGTCACATCGGGGATCTCGGGAAACGAGTCCTTGTCGGTCAGCACGCAGGCGATCCTGTATTCGCGCAACAGGGCGATGAATTCGGGCACCCGGAAGCTTTGATGGCGAACCTCTACCACATGGCGCAAGGGATGGCCTTCCAGTGACGGCGGCAGAAGCTTGAGGAAAGCTTCGAAGTCCTTGGGGTCGAACTGCTTGGTCGGCAGGAACTGCCAGTTGATGGGCCCGAGCTTCTCCTTTAGCTCGAGAATGCCGCTGGTAAGGAAGCGCTCGACCGATTGACCGGCTTCAGCCAGGACGCGGCGGTTGGTGCTGAAACGCGTGCCCTTGACCGAGAAGACGAAACCCGCCGGTGTTTCCTCGCGCCAGCGCGCAAAACTCTCCGGCTTCTGGCTGCCATAATAGGTGCCGTTGATCTCGATCGAGGTCAGATGCTGGCCTGCATATTCAAGCTCGCGCTTCTGGGCCAGCCCTTTGGGATAGAACGTGCCGCGCCAAGGCTCGAAGGTCCAGCCGCCGACGCCGACACGGATGCTGCCATTCGCGGATTTGGCCATAGGGTCTCCGTGGTTCAGAAAGCGTGGGGGGAGGATACAGGGCCAGGACTAACGCTGTCAGCTGTCAGTTTCTGGCAGCAGTCTGGATCGCAGCCTGCGCGCTCACCACATTCACCTTAGCGCAGATGACGCCACGGCAGAGACGTCCAGTCGAGGTCCTTGCCGAATAATTCCGAAAACCGCCGGAACCATCCTTCCGACTCGGCGTTCAGCTTGGGTCTCGGCACAAGGAGCCGTCCCGGTGCCGGGGCAGGGCTCGCTCCATGGATCAGATCTGTGGAGCGAGCCATTTTTGAGGGAACTTTTGACAAAATCTTGAAAATTCGAGAAGTTTGGCGGGCTTAATCACCGAGCGACGGGGGCCGGCATGCGCGCCAAATCGAAAGTCATCCTCACCTGTGCGATCACGGGCTCCATCCACACGCCGTCAATGTCGCCGCATCTGCCGGTGACGCCCAGCGAAATCGCCGAACAGGCGATCGATGCCGGCAAGGCCGGCGCCGCGATCCTTCATTTGCATGCGCGCGAACCGAAGGATGGCCGCCCCTCGCCATCCCCCGATCTCTTCATGGATTTCCTGCCCAGGATCAAGCAGGGCACCGATTCCATCGTGAACATCACGACCGGGGGCGGGCAGGGCATGTCGCTCGATGAACGCCTGGCCGCGGCCGAGCGGGCGTCGCCCGAAATGACCTCGCTCAATATGGGCTCGATGAATTTCGGCCTCTTCCCGATGCTTGGCCGCTACAAGGATTTCGCGCACGACTGGGAGCGCCAGCATCTCGAACGCTCGCGCGACTTCATCTTCCGTAATACTTTCGGCGATATCGAGCAGGTGCTGAAAAGGCTGGGCGAGGGCCATGGCGTCAAGTTCGAATTCGAATGCTATGATGTCGGCCATCTCTACACGCTCGCCCATTTCCTCGATCGCAAGCTCGTCAAGCCGCCGCTCTTCGTACAGACGATCTTCGGCATCCTGGGCGGCATTGGTCCCGATCCGCAGAATGTGCTTGTCATGCGCGACACGGCCGAGCGGCTGTTCGGCGATCAATATCACTGGTCGGTGCTGGCGGCCGGGCGATACCAATTGCCCTTCTGCACCATGGCGGCGACGATGGGCGCCAATGTGCGGGTCGGCCTCGAGGACAATCTCTTCATCGGCAAGGGCATGCTCGCCAAATCCAATGCCGAACTCGTGGCCAAGATGCGGCACATCCTGGAAGAATTGTCGATCGACATAACCTCACCCGATGAAGCGCGAGAGATGCTCGACCTCAAGGGTCCGCAGAATGTGAAGTTTTGACCAAGATCGTCTGCTCCCGAAGGAGCTATTGCTTTCCATTAAACCGAGGAGCGCTGCAGACCGGCATCAATATCATTGCACCGAAATATCGGCCAAGAATTTTTGCACGGCCTGAGCCTCGACTGGTTTTTGCAGAACTGCAATATCCGAAAACCGGGCCTCCAGCCGCTCTGACCCGTAGCCCGTCATGAACAAGAAAGGGATTTGACGATATACGAGGATATCGGCCAGCGGAAACACCGGCACTCCAGCGAGGTTAATATCCAGGATGGCTCCAGCCAGATCTGCTCCGTCGAGGGCTCGCATCGCCTCATCCAATCCGGCGTAAGGTCCGGCAACGGAAAAACCCTGACTCGCAATGATTTCTTCGACCATCAGAGCCACCAGTGATTCATCCTCAACAAGCAGGATTGTTCGATTGGCATTTCCGCTTGCCTTTGATGCAGGCGTCCCATCTGAAACAGGTGGGCCCAAAACATCGGGAACTTCAAGGATGCAATGCAATCCGTCGTCGCACCACTCATAGTTGGTTCGGCCGTTCAGTTGGCTCTCTATGCTGAGATTGATCACTCTTGTGCCAAAGCCGAGACTGGTGGGCGGCTTCGTGTTCAAAACTCCGCTCTCCTGCCAAAAAATTCTAAGTGAACCCGCCAGGTCCCACGACAGGCCCAGTTTGCCTGATGGACATGCAAATGCTCCATATTTGGCGGCATTGGTGGCCAACTCGTGCAAGGCAAGGGCAATTCCCTGTGCGCTTGCCGGCTTCAATAAGATATCCGGGCCACTAACAGTAAACCGGGAAGCATCGCTGCCGCGGAATGGCGCAAGCTCCTCTTCGACGATAGTACGCAGGCTGGCACCTTGCCAACGCGCATCGGAGAGCAGTGCATGAGCCCGCGCCAACGCACTTATGCGGCCTTCAATGGCGGCGATATATTCCTCGATAGTACTTGCCTGTGAGAGCCGCACGATCGCTTGCGCCACGGCTAACGCGTTCTTGGCCCGATGGTCCACTTCGCGTGCAAGGATGATTTGGCGTTCATTGGAGATTCGCAATTCGTCCGTGCGCACCGCGACTCTGTCCTCCAATTCGCAGTTCAACTTTTCAAGCTGCTTCGTCTTGCGATGCAAGTCGACGAATACCTTGACTTTGGCCCGCAAAATTTCCGGAACGACCGGCGCTGAAACATAATCGACCGCCCCCATTTCATAGCCGCGAACATAATCCGCTTCAGTCAGATGAATCGCCGAAACGAAAATGATCGCCGTCTCTTTGTACCGCGGATGTTCTCGGATCATGGATGCCAGTTGAAAGCCATCAAGATCCGGCATGCTTACATCCATGAGGACCACTGCAACGTCGAACCGCAATAGGCGATCCAATGCTTCGCGCGCTGAAGCCGCCTTAATCAGGTTTTCACGGAGACCTTCCAGGACAACTTCATAGGTCATGAGCTTCGCGGGCTGATCGTCCACCAGCAGAATATTGACTTTTTCGAGGTCCGACATTTCAGAACACCCTAACGATGCAGCCAGACACGCATTGCGGCGATGAGTTGCTCGGTGTCCACCGGCTTGGCGAGATAGTCCGAAGCGCCCGCCTCAAGACACTTTTCACGATCGCCCTTCATCGCCTTGGCGGTCAGCGCGACAATGGGAAGTCTCCTCAGATCCGGTCGCGCCCGAATAGCCTCGATCACCTGGTATCCGTCCATTTCAGGCATCATGATGTCCATGAGGACGATGGCAATATCAGGTGTCGCCGCCACAAGCTTCAACGCGTCATGACCGTTGCTCGCGGTCAGCACCTTCATTCCACTGCGCTCAAAGACACTGCTCAGCGCAAATATGTTGCGCGCGTCATCGTCGACAACGAGCACGGTCCTTCCGATAAGGTCAGCATTGGATTCATGCAGCCGATAGATCATATCCTGCCTGACCTGCGGCAAATCACCGATGACCCGGTGCATGAACAAGGAGGTCTCATCGAACAGCCGCTCCGGAGACTCCACCCCCTTGACGATGACGCTTCGAGCCATTGTGCGCAAACGGTCTTCCTCTTCGAGCGAGAGCGGCCGACCGGTAAACACGACAACCGGCACCTCGGACAGATCCGCGCTATCGGCAATGTGTTCAAGGATTTCGAAACCGGACATATCGGGGAGCTTCAAGTCGAGCACCACGCAGTCCCATTGTTCATCCGACAGTTTCGCCAATGCGGCCGAGCCCGTCGCCAGGATTGTCTTCGACGATCAGGAGGCGCTTTTGTCTTGCTTCAGTGTAATGTTGCAACTGCGCCAGCGCGGCATCGAGGTCGCTGCTCGAAGCGGGCTTTGTCAGGAACGAGTACGCGCCCTTCGCAAGTCCCTGTTGACGATCTTCATCGAGACTGACGATTTGCACCGGAATATGCCTCGTCAGCGGGTTTTTCTTTAGGTGACTGAGGACACCCCATCCCAGAATGTCCGGCAGGAAAATATCGAGGGTTATCGCCGTTGGCTGATACTGACTAGCCATTTCGATCGCCTCCACTCCCGTTGGCGCCAACAATGCCTTGAACCCGCCCCGACGCGCCGCATCCATGATGATCCGGGCGTAATTTGGATCGTCTTCAACGACGAGAAGTATGTTGTCACCTGGCTCAATCGACATTCGGTCGTCGGAAATAGGTTCTGTTGTATTTGTCGTCAGAGTGATGGGACGTATGGCTCCCATCTCATTCGTCGCCGAAAGCGCGGTCGGTCCCGAAAATCTCTGGGTCAGATATAGCGTGAATGTGCTGCCGGCTCCGACCACGCTGCGGATCTGGATTTCGCCGCCAAGCAAGGTTGCCAGTTCACGGCTGATGGCAAGGCCAAGACCAGTACCGCCATAACGTCTGCTTGTGCTTGCGTCCGCTTGCTGGAATGCCTCAAAAATCAGCTTCTGCTTTTCGACCGGGATACCTATACCGGTGTCGGAGACCTCAAATGCTACCACGCTGGCGGCCTCGTTCAACAGCTTGTTATCGGTATTCCAACCACTTTCGGCTGGGAAAACCCGCAAAACCACGCCGCCCCGCTCGGTGAATTTGAAGGCATTCGAAAGCAATTGCCGCGTTTCGGCTTCGTGCCGGAAGGGCCGTCCAACCACTTCGACAAGCTTGTCGATGAGAAGTTCTTCCGCTTCCACGGTAACGGTCCCGGACTCGATCTTCGAGAGATCAAGTATGTCGTTAATAAGGTTCTGCAAATCGCTGCCTGCTCCCCGGATGGTGCGCGCGAACTCCACCTGCTTGGAGGTAAGGTTGCCATCCGGGTTCTCGCTCATTTGCTGAGCAAGAATCAGAATGCTGTTAAGCGGAGTACGGAGTTCATGCGACATGTTGGCAAGGAACTCCGATTTGTACTTCGATGTAAGTGCCAGCTCGGTTGCCTTGTCTTCCAGCGCACGACGAGCCTGCTCGATCTCCTGGTTTTTCTTCTCCACTTCGACGTTGCGCTCCGCTAGCTGTTGGGCCTTCATGCCCAATTGATCATTTGTCTGCTGCAATTCCTTCTGTTGGGTCTGTAACTCACCCGCAAGTTCCTGTGACTGCTTGAGTAAGCCTTCGGTCTGCATCGTCGCTTCAATGCTGTTAAGAACAATTCCGATGCCCGCAGTCAGCTGTTCAAGGAATGTCTTCTGAAGGGCTGTGAACTTGTCCAGGGATGCGAGTTCGATCACAGCCTTGACGTGAGTCTCAAACAGGATTGGAAGTACGATCACGTTGCGCGGCCGAGCCTTGAACACGGCCGACCCGATCGTCATTGCCTCCGCCGGCAGCTTCTTCACGAGAATCGCCCGCCTGTCGGCTGCGCATTGACCAATCAGGCCTTTGCCCAGCGGAAGATATTCGGGATATCCCTGCGCACTGTCATCGGCATATACCGACAGGAGCTTGAGGCGCGGGGTGTCGATGTCCTCCATCTGGTAAAGAGCGCCGAGCTGCGCGTTGACCAGTGGCGCAAGCTCAGAAAGCAGCAGTCGCCCGACGGTAGCCAGATCGCGCTGTCCCTGAAGCATGCTGGTGAAATTTGCCAGATTGGTCTTCAGCCAATCCTGCTCAGTGTTGTGCTCGGTAGTCAGGCGCAGATTGCCGATCATCGTGTTGATATTGTCTTTAAGCTCAGCGACCTCGCCACGCGCCTCGACCTGGATCGAGCGCGTCAGATCGCCTTTGGTCACTGCCGTTGCGACTTCAGCGATGGCTCGAACCTGCGTGGTCAAATTCGCCGCGAGTAGATTGACGTTGCCGGTAAGATCCTTCCATGTGCCGGCGGCACCTGGAACATTGGCTTGTCCGCCGAGCCTTCCTTCGACGCCGACCTCGCGCGCGACTGTCGTCACCTGATCGGCAAAGAGGGCCAGCGTTGCCGTCATATTGTTGATCGTTTCGGCCAAGGCGGCCACCTCACCCTTGGACTTAACGGTGAGATTTTGTACAAGGTCGCCATTTGCGACTGCAGTCACGACTTTCACAATGCCGCGCACCTGTTCCGTGAGATTGGCTGCCATCACGTTGACGGTGTCAGTGAGATCCTTCCAAGTACCTGCCACGCCCGGAACAGCTGCCTGGCCACCCAGCCTACCCTCCGTTCCGACTTCGCGGGCGACGCGGGTAACCTCGGAGGCAAAGGCATTCAATTGATCGACCATCGTATTGATGGTGTCTTTCAGTTCCAGTATTTCCCCCTTTACCGGAACCGTGATCTTGCGCGAAAGGTTGCCGCGGGCGACGGCAGTCGTCACATCCGCGATGTTGCGCACTTGTGTCGTCAGATTGGCGGCAAGCAGATTCACGTTGTCGGTGAGGTCCTTCCATGTCCCAGCGACACCGGGTACCTGCGCCTGACCGCCCAATTTGCCGTCGGTTCCGACTTCACGTGCGACGCGGGTGACCTCGGCTGCGAAAGAGCGAAGCTGTTCGACCATCGTATTGAGCGTTTCCTTGAGAAGGAGGATCTCGCCGCGAACATCGACGGTGATTGTCTTCGATAGATCGCCGCCCGCGGTCGCGGTTGCGACTTCGGCAATACTGCGCACCTGAGCGGTGAGATTGCTCGCCATTGAATTCACATTGTCGGTCAGATCTTTCCAGGTGCCGGCGACGCCAGGAACCTGCGCTTGTCCGCCGAGCTTTCCCTCGGTTCCAACCTCGCGCGCCACTCGTGTCACTTCAGATGCAAAGGCGTTAAGCTGATCGACCATCGTATTGATGGTGTTTTTGAGCTCAAGAATCTCTCCTTTGACGTCGACCGCGATCTTTCTGGAGAGATCACCGCGCGCGACTGCCGTCGTCACTTCGGCGATATTGCGGACCTGGGCGGTGAGGTTGCTTGCCATGGAATTCACGGAGTCAGTCAAGTCCTTCCACGTGCCGGCCACACCCGGCACGGCGGCCTGTCCTCCGAGCTTGCCGTCAGTTCCTACTTCGCGCGCGACGCGGGTGACTTCACCGGCAAAAGCATTCAGCTGGTCGACCATGGTATTGATGGTTTCCTTCAGCTGCAAAATCTCGCCGCTCACATTGACTGTGATCTTCTTCGAAAGATCGCCGCCTGCGATGGCGGTGGAGACTTCGGCGATATTGCGCACCTGGGCCGTCAAATTGCTGGCCATGAAATTGACGTTGTCGGTCAGATCCTTCCAGGTGCCGGCGACGCCAGGAACCTGCGCTTGTCCGCCGAGCTTTCCCTCGGTTCCAACCTCGCGCGCCACTCGTGTCACTTCAGATGCAAAGGCGTTAAGCTGATCGACCATCGTATTGATGGTGTTTTTGAGCTCAAGAATCTCTCCTTTGACGTCGACCGCGATCTTTCTGGAGAGATCACCGCGCGCGACTGCCGTCGTCACTTCGGCGATATTGCGGACCTGGGCGGTGAGGTTGCTTGCCATGGAATTCACGGAGTCAGTCAAGTCCTTCCACGTGCCGGCCACACCCGGCACGGCGGCCTGTCCTCCGAGCTTGCCGTCAGTTCCTACTTCGCGCGCGACGCGGGTGACTTCACCGGCAAAAGCATTCAGCTGGTCGACCATGGTATTGATGGTTTCCTTCAGCTGCAAAATCTCGCCGCTCACATTGACTGTGATCTTCTTCGAAAGATCGCCGCCTGCGATGGCGGTGGAGACTTCGGCGATATTGCGCACCTGGGCCGTCAAATTGCTGGCCATGAAATTGACGTTGTCGGTCAGATCCTTCCAGGTTCCGGCGACACCGGAAACCTGCGCCTGACCGCCGAGCTTTCCTTCGGTTCCCACTTCTCGCGCGACCCGTGTGACTTCCGAGGCGAAGGCATTGAGCTGGTCAACCATCGTATTGATGGTATCCTTGAGTTCGAGGATTTCGCCGCGAACATCGACGGTGATTTTGCGCGACAGGTCGCCACGGGCGACCGCAGTGGTGACCTGGGCGATGTTGCGAACCTGGTCAGTAAGATTTCCGCACATCGCATTGACGGAATCGGTGAGGTCTTTCCAGGTACCGGCGACGCCGGGTACAAGGGCTTGCCCACCGAGCTTGCCGTCGGTGCCGACTTCGCGAGCGACGCGCGTGACTTCCGAGGCGAATGATCGAAGCTGGTCGACCATCGTATTGATTGCTTCTTTCAGCTGCAGGATTTCACCGCGAACGTCGACAGTGATCTTCTTTGATAGGTCGCCATTGGCAACCGCAATGGTCACGTCGGAGATATTGCGTACCTGCGCGGTCAGGTTGCTCGCCATCTGGTTGACGCTTTCCGTCAGTTCTTTCCAGACGCCGGTGACTTCGGGCACCTGTGCCTGTCCACCCAGCTTTCCTTCCGTGCCGACTTCGCGAGCCACACGCGTGACTTCCGATGTAAAGACGGCCAGCTGCTTGATCATCGTATTGACAATGGATGCCGACTGAAGGAACTCGCCTTTCAGGGGCCGGCCTTCGACATCGAGGCGAACAGTTTGTAAGAGATTGCCCTGTGCGACGGCGGCGACTGCGCGCGTCACTTCCGCCGTCGGCCAAAGAAGATCATCGATCAGCATGTTGACCGAGGACTCCATTTCGGCCCATGCGCCTTGCGGCACGCCGAATTTTACCCGCTGGCGCGTTTTGCCTTCCTTGCCGACGACCGTACCAACCTTCTCGAGTTGTTGGGCAATGCGTTGGTTGGTAGC
>VAZZ01000206.1:0-8778 GCA_005884715.1 Alphaproteobacteria bacterium
TTAGCCGGCGTGTCGAGCGAGCCGCTCGCCGTAATAATCATTGACATATTGGGAATCGCTCCATTGCCTGCACACACCGCCGTGCAGGTGCTTACCGTCGTCCCACAGGTGCATTGTTGGACAACCTGCACGGCCGCGTCGTCGGGCTTGTTTGCCCAGGCGGTGAGCACTGCGCTTTTCGCGGCGTTGAGATCCATGCCGCCCTGCAGCACATAATTCGCTCCGGACTTCACCGCGCTGCGCAGCTCCATCGACTGCTTTTCATATGTCCAGCCCGTCACGATGCCGGCAAGCAGCAGAAGAAGAAGCGGTGCCGCTATGGCGAATTCGGTGGCGGAGACACCTCCGTTATGGGCGAGGAATCGGCGCAGACGGTTCATGGCATCTCACTCGACCAGCTTCACCAGCTGTGTGGCCGGAATGTCGCGCATTCCATGAGCGGTGCAATCCTTGCTGATATCGGCATTACCCGACCATTCGACGGTGAGGCCTACGACCTGGGTACAGCCATCGATACCGGAAAAATCGCCGAGGAACTGCACTGCCTGACTTGCGAAATATATGGCCCCGGTGAGAAGTGAATCCGCCGTTCCGTTGAAGCTGTTTTTTGCCGCGCCTATGTTGGTGCGATCGCCGAAAAACAGGATTCCGGCATAAGGCCCGGTTGTGGGAGCACTCAGTTTTACCTTGGCAGTGCCGTTGATGCTGACCCGCGCTCCGCCGGTCAGGTAGAACGTGATCCCAGACCCGGATATATTCGCATTGGCATTGATCTTCAGGTTGCCGCCGGAGACAAAATAGACCCCCGGGTCAAGCGTCTTCGTCCCACCGAGCGTCATCCCGCTGCAGTATGATCCGGGCTGTAGCGTCGAGCCGCTTGTGCTTTGGCACGGACCGGACGCCACAGGAGCGTCAACGTCGCTGTAGGGGTCGCTAACCGGCGATACCCCGGTTTGTGCAGATTTGCAATCCGCCAACACCGCGCCGCTGCCGAGACTTACGCCGCCGACCGAGTAAATGCAGCTTGTTTCGAGCTTGCCGCTTCCCTGCACCGTCACCGCGTTGCTGGCGAGAGAATTCGCCATGACACTGCAGCCCTTGAACTTGCTTGTCGAACTGCCCGAGAACAGCGCCGCCTTGTCGGCGGATGTGTCCAACGCCAGGATGCATGCGCTACCCGCGTTTTCGAAAATGGCAACGGCACGCCCCTTGATGACGATGGGGGTCTGGATGAAGAGTGAAGAAAAGAAACGCGGCTGGTTTTCCTGAAGAATGACTTCGACAGCTTTGGCAGTCTTGTGGGTGCCCGTCAGCGGCGGCGAATTGAGTACTGCGGTTCCAATCGATGGTACATAACCATTGGTCGTCGCGATGGCGGTGGCGGCCTGAAAGGCCGCCGGGTTTTTTGACCCGGCTCGCTTCTCCAGGGCTCCGGCATATGCCGCGGCGTCGGCCGCCGCCTGGAGTTGCAAATCCTTATAGTACCAGTAGGAAGTCTCCACTCCGAACGCGGCTCCGCCGATAACCAGCGGCATGGAAGCGGCCAGCACCACCGCAGTGCTTCCAACCTCGTCCCGGATCAGCGACCTGAAACGGTCGGCCAGCCTGTTTAATCTCCCTGCCACGATCATCTTTCCTTAGGGATAGATCTCGATAAACTGCCAGCATTCGCTAAATCTACCCTTGTTCAAAACACTACAATTTTAACTATCGGCGCCGGCGGGCCGAATTTCACACGGGAATTCGCGGTCATCGTTAAAATCGGGGAGTCACGCCGGCGCGACTACTGCATGGGCGAGATCGGCCTGCTCGGCGATTTTCGCCTGCATCGCGTTCTTGGCGCTTTGGCGCTCCTCGTGGCGTTTCATCACTTCATAGGCGATCGCGCCGGCCAGCGAAATCCCGATGATGATCACGGCAAGCGCCGAAAGCGCCGGCGTGGTGCCTTGCCTGACCTCGCCGGCAAGGACCGTCACCAGCGTCTTGTCGGCCAGGATGGCGAAAGTGGTCGTGTTGTAGTTCTCGAAGGATGACAGGAAGGCGATGACGGAGGCCGAGATCAGGGCTGGCCGGAGGAAGGGCAACAGGATATGCCAGAAGACCTGAGGATAGCTGGCGCCGAGATCGAGGGCGGCTTCCTCCTGAGCGCGGTCGAAGCGCTGCAGGCGCGCCATGATGATGAGCAGGCAATAGGCCGCGATGAAGCTGGACTGGCCGAAGATCGCAAGCACGATACCCTTGTAGAGGATCGGCCTGGTGCCCGTCATTTCGGAGAAATCACGCCAGAAGATCACGGTCGAAATGCCAATGATGACGCCGGGGGTGAGCACCGGCGATACCGTCACCAGATAATACAGGGACCGGGCGCGATGATAGATCTGGTTCATCACGATCGAAGCGGCAAGACCGACCGGTACGGAAACACAGATGACGCCAATTCCGATGATTATCGAGTTGACGAGACCCTCCATCATGGCGCGATGGTTCCACAGCTTGACGAACCAGCCGAGTGTGAAGCCTTCGAAGGGGTAGGCGGCCGGATAGGAAGGCGTGTTGAAGGCGGTTATGCTCATGACCACGAGCGGGCCGAATAGATAGCCGAAGAACAAGCAGATATAAAAGCCGATCATCATTTTGATGATTGTCTGGGAGCTCATTTTATCGTCTCCCCAAGGCTGACCTTGAAGAGGCGGAGCATCAGCATCACCAGCGCAATGCAGGCAGCGAGCAGCAGGAAGGCGTAAGCCGCACCGCGCGGCCAGTTGAAGGCCTGGAAGAAGAAGTCATAGACGATCGAGGTGAACCACAGGGTCTTGGGTCCCCCGAGGAACTGCGGAGCCGCCAGCGAACCTGCCGACAGCATGAAGACCATCGTGCAGCCCGATGCGATGCCCGGCTTGGCATAGGGCATGACCACGTCCTTGTGGATGCGCCACCAGGGGGCGCCCAGATCGCGGGCCGCCTCGATCTGGTTCTTGTCCAGGCTTTCAACCGCGTTGTAGAGCGGAAATACCATCACCAGGAGATAAGCATAGGACAGGCCGACATAGAGGCCGACATTGTTGCCAAGGAAATCGACGGGACCATCGGTTATCCCCAGGCCCATCAGAATCTGGTTGATCAATCCCTTGCTGGCCAGCATCAGGCGCAGCGAAAAGGCGCGCAGGATCTCGTTCACCCAATAGGGAACGATCAGACCCAGCATCAGCAGGCGGACCTTCTGGACGCTTCCGGCCTGCGCCATGTAATAGGCGAGCGGATAGCAGATCGCGAAATTCAGCGAGGTCACAGCGGCGGAAACAACAAGGGAAAAGCCAAAAGCCCAAATATGGGTGCCGTTGACGGAGCCATCGCTCGGCTGAATGAAAAAGGATCGATATTGCTCGAGTGTCAGAAGGTCCTTGGGACCACCGCGGTCTGCCGCCACAAGCTTGGGATGAAAGCTCTCCTGCACCATGTAGAGATAGGGCAGCACGACCAGGAACAGGGTCCAGAAAGCCACCAGCGCGATAAAGACTATCCCCAGCACCGTGCCGTTACGCTCGAAGAAACCGCGATGGGTCGGGTCATGCGCGAAGCGGCGTTCATAGCGGGCCATCGCCATGAAGATGGCGATGACAAGAAACGGGATGAGATAGACGAGGAGCCTACTCACGGGCCAGCTTTCCTTCCGGAAGCACAAGGCCCAGATCAGCGTCGTAGGATACCGCAGCGGTTATGCCCTGTTCCGGCAGCTTCGCGCTTTCGAGGCGTCCGACGGTCAGCGTAATGTCTTTCTTTCCGGCGCCCTTCAGGAAAACGTGGCTTGCATTGCCCTCGAAGGCGACATTGAGAACGCTCGACGTGATCGTCGTATCTTTCTCGCCCTTGCCGAGCTTGAGCGATTCGGGCCTGACGAAAAGTATTGCCGGCGCGCCGGCCTTGAGGTTCTGAGGATTGCGCCCGCGCAAGGGACCAAAGGCCGTCTCCACGACGGCACCCGCTTTGTCAGCCTTGATGATACGCCCGGGAAAGGGATTGTTCTCCCCCACGAACGAGGCGACAAAAGCCGTTCCTGGTGCATCATAGACAGTGCGACCGTCCGCCACCTGCTCGATTATCCCCTGATTCATGACCGCGATGAGGTCCGACATCGTCAGCGCTTCGCCCTGATCATGGGTGATGTAAATGAAGGTGATGCCGACACGCTGCTGGATGGCGCGCAGCTCATTGCGCATATGCTGGCGAAGCTTGAGATCGAGCGCCGACAAGGGCTCATCGAGAAGCAGCACTTGCGGCTCGACGGCAAGTGCGCGCGCAATGGCAACGCGCTGTTTCTGGCCACCGGAGAGTTCGCTCACCAACTTGTCGCCCTGGCGCGGCAGGGCGATGAGATTCAGGAGATCTTCGGCGCGGCGGCGGCGATCGGTCTTGTTCATGCCACGCACGCGCAGTCCATAAGTGATGTTTTCAGCAACCGTCATCAGCGGGAACAATGCGAGATTCTGGAAAATGAGCGCGGTCGGCCGCTTATTCGCGCCGATGCCGGTCATATCCTTGCCGGCGATGCGCACCGCGCCTTCGGAGGGATCGAGGAACCCAGAAACAGTTCTCAGTATCGTGGTCTTACCGCAGCCCGAAGGCCCCAGAAACGAGAAGAACTCACCACCGGCGATCTTGAGAGATGCCTCGCTTACGGCGGTGAATTGGCCAAATCTGACGGTGATGCGATCCAGTTCGACGTCGGCGCTCATCCCCTGCCCTATCCTTGAAGCCCGGCCACTATTCTTATCTTTGCCGTCAGTTAAAACCGTTCTGGCGCAACGGTCCAGATTATTTTCGCTAGCGCGTGATCAATGATCCGAGATGGTCGTGTTCGATGCAAAATAAGTCCGGCCCCAGGGGCGATCCATGGGGCCGGCCGTCTTTTGCTGGTTCAGCTCGCTTAAGCGGCCTTGAACTTGTCGGCATACTGGCTGCGGATTTCCGCATACCAGGTCGGCTCCGCCGGCCAGGGCCAGAGCTTCTTAAGCGCATCTCCCGGGAAGGCTTCCTGGAAGACTTTCTTGGCCATGTCCGAGAGCAGAGCATCCGCGCCGGTGATCACCGGGTTGTAGCCCGAGCCTTCGGCCAGTTGCGCAGAAGATTCAGGTGTCTGCAGGAAGTTGATGAACTCATAGGCCTGATCGACATTCTTGGCTGCCGTGTAGTTGACGGGCTTGCCCTCTTTCTTGAGCGAGATCGGCGGTCCATCCCAGGTCAGGCCGATCCATACGTCGTTCTCCATGAGGCCCGACTTGGTGTTGTCGGCCGAATCCCAGAATTGCTTGACCCAGGCCTTGTGCTCGATGGCGAAGGCGAGGATCGGGTCCCACAGCTTCTTGAAGGTCTCCTCGTCCTTATAGCCATCAAGCATCCGGTTGGACGGCATCTTGCCGGATGCGTCCCACCACAGGCCGATGCTCAACAGATAGGAATGCGGACGGCCCTGCACATGGCCTTTGACGCCTTCGTCCCACAGCGAGCCATAAGAGAGCTGCTTCGGATCGCCCTTATAAAGATCGGTGCGGTAGGAGATGGCTTCCGAACCCCAGACATGCGGCAGCCAATAAAGCCCGCTTTCCCATTCCCAGAGCTCCTTCGCACTGCCCAGCATCGAGGGAATGACATTGCCGATATTCTTCAGCTTGCTCATGTCATAAGGCGCGAGGACGGCAAGGTCCTTGTATTGCGGCGCGAGGTTCATCGTCGGCGACGCTGGTCGCCTGGAGCTTGTTGATCTGCTCCTCGTTCTGCGAGAATGGCGTCATTGAGACCTTGATGCCGGTCGCCTTTTCGAAATTCGGGATCACCGGGTCGGGGTACTCGTCGGACCAGTTGAGGATGCTGAGCTCGCCCGATGAAGACCAGGCATGTTTGAGATAGAGCGGGCTCGTCAGACCGACTGCTCCAACGGCGATGCTCGCCTTGAGCAGGCTGCGGCGGCTCATCTGTGCGGCGCGCAGCAGATCCAAAGTCGCCTTTTTAGGATCATATTTCGTCATCTGTTTCCTCCGAAGTGCCGCAAGACTATTCCAACGGCACCAATTAAACGCCCATCCAATATGGCCGGCAAGTCCGGCTCTTCCTTGATTTCAGCGCAGTATGACGGGCAGATGACTATCGGGCAATGGGCTTCGCAGCTCTGGCTCCATGTCAACCGGGCGGCTGGACCTGCTGCAAAAGGCGAGGCCTGGGCGGCGCTTACTGTGCTAGGGAACCAGTATGAGGTTATGGTCCAGGAGATATGCAGGTAGAATTCGATGACCTTTCAACCGCAGCAGCCAGGCTGCTGCGGGAAAACGGTTCCCCGGACATTGCCCAAGATGGTGGCTGGGCCTGCGCCTGGCTTCAGGCCTGCGGCTATCCCGGGCTTGAGCTCCTCATCGAGGCGATCACAACCACGCCCGTCGAAGTCCGCAATCCCGAACTCTCACCTGATGCCCTCGGCCTCGACCTGCGGAATGTTTCCTGCGTGTTTCTGGCGCGTCAGCTCAGCCTCTTGGTTGAGGAGCGCGGACGATTGTTCCTGCGCAATGTCCGGCATGGGCTCTATCTCGTGCCCTTCTCCGTTCGCGCCAATATCGGCATAGGCTGCCCGGTCGATCCGTCCTTTGCGCTGGGCGGCGAGCGGACGAAGAATCCCTATGAGGAAAAGCTCCTCGCCGCGCGCCAGACAGGCGTCAGCGTGGACGATGTCCTCTGGAGCCGGGCAATGGGACGTGATCAGCCTTAGATCACTTGTTTCTAAAGACCGGCGCTAAAAAAAATCTGGCCGACGCCATGGGATCGAGATATTATATCGCAGTACGATATAATATGAGTTTGCCATGGCTAACAATCTGGCGGAGCTCAATCTTCCTTTTGCCGACGCCGACTATGTAGCCCTCGCCCATTTTCGCCGATCGCTGCGCTTATTCCTTTCCTTCAGCGAGGACGCCGCGCGGACAAGCGGCCTCACGCCGAAACAGCACCAGGCCATTCTCGCCATCCGCGGACTGTCGGATGAGACCGGCCTCTCGGTCGGAGATCTCGCACGTCATCTGACCATCCAGCCGCACAGCGCGGTTGAATTGCTGAACCGGCTTGAAGATTCAGGCCTCATAAACCGCGCGATCGGTGCGGCGGATCGCCGATGCGTCATGGTCACACTCACGGCCCGGGCCGAACGCCTGCTGCAGAAACTATCGCATATGCATGTGGTAGAGCTCAGGCGGCAAGCGCCTGAGCTCGTCGGCGCCTTGCGGCAATTGTTGGAGAAAGGAGAGCCACGATAATGGAAAAGCCAGCTGAGAACCGGTTTTCGCCGACATCCGACCGGCATCGCAGGGTCGCCCTTGGAATCTCCGAAGGCGAACTCGCCAGTGAGGCCGGCATCAGCGTTGCCCGCCTTCACGAATACGAAGCGCGTTCGGCGGACGAATATGACATCGAGCTCCATCTCAGGATCAATCAGGTTCTGGACCGCTTCGAAAAGCGGCAAAAAGGCCGGAATGACTTCTGGGTGATCTAGACATCGAACCGTTGAAGTCCCCGCCGCCGTGATCCCTGCGCATGCCGGCAGTATTTGCGGCCGCGGGAATCAAAGGCTAGAAGCGTGCTCCCTCATCTGGAGAGTGACATGCCCGGCCCCCTGCAGAATATCCGCGTTCTTGACCTCACAAGGGTGCTGGCCGGCCCATGGGCGACGCAGATCCTCGCCGATTTCGGCGCCGAAGTGATCAAGGTCGAGAGGCCTGGCGAAGGCGACGACACGCGCGGCTGGGGCCCCCCCTTCCTTACCAATCCGGACGGATCGCGGGGCGATGCCGCCTATTATCTCTCGGCCAACCGCGGCAAGCAGTCTGTCGCCATCGACATGGCAAAGCCCGAAGGCCAGAAGCTTTTACGCGAACTCGCCAGGCAGTCCGACGTCGTCATGGAGAATTTCAAGGTCGGCGGCTTGAAGAAATACGGGCTCGATTATGAGAGCCTGAGTGCTATCAACCCCCGGCTGATCTATTGCTCGATCACAGGCTTCGGCCAGAGCGGACCCTATGCGGGGCGGGCCGGCTACGATTTCATGATCCAGGGCATGGGCGGCATCATGTCGATTACCGGACAGCCCGACGGCATGCCCGGCGCCGAGCCGGTCAAGACCGGCGTCGCCTTTGCCGATGTGTTCACCGGGCTCTATGCAACGATCGGTGTGCTGGCCGCCCTCCACCACCGGGACAAGGGCGGTGAGGGCCAGTATCTCGACCTTGCCCTCCTCGACACCCAGGTGGCGGTGCTCGCCAACCAGGCGCTCAACTTCCTGGTCGCCGGCAAGGCGCCGAAGCGCCTCGGCAACGCCCATCCCAATATCGTGCCCTACCAGACCTTCGCGACCGCCGATGGCTTCGTCATCATCGCGGTGGGCAATGACCGGCAGTTCCGTGAATATGTGAAGATCGCGGGCGTGCCCGAACTTGCCGAGGATCAGCGCTTCCTCACCAATCGCGACCGGGTCGGCAACCGCGAGGCCCTTATCGCCTTACTGGTCGAACCGATGAAAAGGCGCAAGACTGCGGAATGGATCGCAGCACTCGAAGCCGCTGCCGTGCCCTGTGGTCCGATCAACACGATCGACCAGGTCTTCGCCGACCCTCAGGTCAAAGCGCGCGGCCTCGATGTTAGGCTCGCCAGGGAGGACGGCACCCAGACGCCGGGGGTCGCCAATCCGGTGCGCTTTTCGGCGACGCCAGTCGAATATTCAAAAGCCCCGCCGGCGCTCGGCGA
>VAZZ01000206.1:8794-12429 GCA_005884715.1 Alphaproteobacteria bacterium
GGGTCCTCGGCCTTACGCCGGAGGAGATCGGCAGGCTTCGGAATTCGGCCACCATCGGGTAAATGTCGTTTTCGGACGGACTCGCTCTGGAAGGACAGGTCATAGAACTCCGCATGGCAAATCTCGTGATCACCTATTGGCGCGACATCCCTTCCGCCGTCTCGGTCAAGGCCGGACGCAAGGAGGAGAAACGCATGCTGGCGGAGCGCTTCCAGGAAGCGATCGACATGGCGGCCATGCGGGGCGGCGCGTCCGATACCGACGCCTATCTGGCCGACTGGCGGCGTGCCGAGCCGGTCGCTGTCGGCGATGACCTGGCGGCGGAGGCCGACAAGGCCAAGGCCGATATCGAGCAGGCCTATGATAAAGAGCGGCTCAAAGCCCTGATCGCCAATGGCGGTGCTACCAAATCCTGAACTTCACACGCGTTTCAAGGACGAAAGATGACCCAGACCCTCATTGCTTCCGAAAAGAAGACCTTTCTCATCGGCTTTGAACGGCCGTTCTGCGTCATCGGCGAACGCATCAACCCAACCGGGCGCAAGAAGCTCGCTGCCGAGATGCAGGCCGGCAATTTCGAGACGGTGATCAAGGACGCGCTGGCGCAGACCGCGGCCGGTGCCAATGTGCTCGACGTCAATGCCGGCGTCACCGCCGTCAATCCCAATGAAACCGAGCCACCTCTCCTCAGGCAGACGATCGAGATCGTTCAGTCGGTGACCGACCTGCCGCTATGCATCGATTCATCTGTATCAGCGGCGCTGAAAGTCGGTCTCGAAACCGCCAAGGGCCGGCCGCTGGTCAATTCGGTGACGGGCGAAGAAGAGAAGCTCGAGGCCATTCTCCCCCTCGTCGCCAAATATAATGTGCCGGTCGTCGCCATCTCCAATGACGAGAGCGGCATCTCGGAAGATCCCGATGTGCGCTTCGAAGTGGCGAAGAAGATCGTGCGGCGTGCGGCTGATTACGGCATCAAGCCGGAAGACGTCGTCGTCGATCCCCTCGTCATGCCGATCGGCGCCATGGGGACGGCCGGCCAGCAGGTGTTCCGCCTGGTGCGGCGCCTGCGTGAAGAGTTGAAAGTGAATACGACCTGCGGGGCATCGAATATTGCCTTCGGCATGCCGAACCGGCGCGTGCTCACCGGCTATTTCCTCGCCATGGCGGCCTCGCACGGCATGACCTCGGCGATCATGAATCCGCTCCATGACGAAGACATGCATGCTATCCTGGCGGCCAACGTCCTCAACGGTACCGACCGGAACTGCAAAGTGTGGACGAACAAATTCCGCGAAATGTCGGCGCCAACCGCAGTTTCGCAGAGCGTCGGCGACGGATTGCCTGGGGCTACGGGCGAAGATGTGGAAGCGCGCCGCCGTGCTCGCGAGGAGCGGCGCCGGCGCCGCGGATAGGTGATATGGCTGACACGCCAAACGATGCATTGATCGTCTTCACACCCTCCGGCAAGCGCGGACGGTTCCCGATCGGCACGCCGGTACTTCAGGCGGCACGCACGCTCGGCGTCGACATCGATTCGGTCTGCGGCGGACGTGCCATTTGCGGACGCTGCCAGATCACCATCGGCGAGGGCGAGTTCGCCAAGCACGGCATCCGCTCGGGCGCTTCGCATCTGTCTGAATTTTCTGCCGTCGAGAAGCGCTATGACGACAAGCGTGGTCTACTCGCTGGGCGCAGGCTCTCCTGCCAGACGAAGCTCTTGGGCGATGCCGTCATCGACGTTCCGGCAGAAAGCCAGGTGCATAAGCAAGTGGTGAGGAAGCGCGCCGAGACACGCGCCATCGACATGAATCCGGCAACCCGCCTCTATTTCATCGAGGTGGAAGAGCCCGACATGCACAAGCCCTCCTCCGATCTCGAACGCGTCTATCGGGCACTGGCGGAGCAGTGGGATGTGTCGAATGTCTCGACCAGCCTCGCCATCATACAGAGCCTGCAGAAAGCGCTGCGCCAGAGCGAATGGAAGATCACCGTCGCCGTGTTCTCGCGGGTCCCCGGCGGCGGCAATATCATCTCGGCGATCTGGCCGGGCTTCCATGACCGGGCCTACGGTCTTGCCGTCGATATCGGCTCGACCACCATCGCTGCTCATCTGTGCAGCCTCGCGACCGGCGAGGTCGTGGCCTCGTCGGGCCTGATGAACCCGCAGATCCGTTTCGGCGAAGATCTGATGAGCCGCGTCTCCTATGTGATGATGAATCCGGGGGGCGAGAAGGAAATGACTCACGCCGTACGCGAGGCTTTGAACACGCTTGCCGCGCAGGTCACCAAGGACGCCGGGATCGAGAAGACCGATATCCTCGAAGCAGTACTGGTCGGCAATCCGGTCATGCATCATCTCTTCCTCGGCATCGATCCGACGGAGCTGGGCGGTGCCCCCTTCGCGCTCGCGACCGGCCTTTCGGTGACAAGGCCGGCTCGCGAGCTCGATCTCGATCTCAATCCCGGCTCGCAAGTCTATGTGCTACCCTGCATCGCCGGCCATGTCGGTGCCGATACGGCGGGCGTCGTGCTATCGGAATCGCCGCAATATTCCGAAGACAACATGCTCATCGTTGACGTCGGCACCAATGCCGAAATCGTGCTCGGCTCGAAGAACCGGCTGCTCGCCTGCTCGTCTCCGACGGGACCTGCTTTCGAAGGCGCCCAGATCACTTGCGGCCAGCGTGCCGCACCCGGCGCCATCGAGCGCATCCGCATCGATCCTGAGACGCTCGAGCCGCGCTACCGGGTGATCGGCTCCGATCTGTGGTCGGATGAGCCGGGCTTCGAGGAAGCTGTCGCCCAGACCGGCGTCACCGGCATCTGCGGCTCCGGCATCATCGAGGTGATCGCCGAAATGTATCTTGCCGGCATCATCAACCAGGATGGACTGGTCGACGGCGGGATGGCGGAAAAGTCATCCCGCATCCGCCCGCATAAGCGCACCTTCACCTATGTGGTGCGCGAAGGCGAGCCCTTCATCGCCATCACCCAGAATGACGTGCGTGCCATCCAACTCGCCAAGGCGGCGCTTTATGCCGGAACCAGGCTTCTGATGGACAAGCTCGGCATCGATCATGTCGACCGCATCCGGCTCGCCGGCGCTTTCGTCCGCTCGACAAGGTGCAATCGGCCGGCAATGCGGCGGGCACGGGGGCCCGCATCGCGCTTCTCAATTCCAAGGCACGCGATGAGATCGAGCAGGTGGTCAGACGTATCGAGAAGATCGAGACCGCCGTCGAACCTTTGTTCCAGCAGCATTTCGTCGAGGCGATGGCCATTCCACATAAGACAGCTTCCTTCACCAATCTCGCCAAGGAAGTGAAATTCCCGGCACCCAAGACGATTATCCCGCTTGAATCGGATGGCAGCGAAAGACGCAAGCGCCGGCGCGGCTAGGCTAGCCCTACCAGCCGTCATCCCGGCGCCAGCAAAAGCCGCGATGACTATTTGGGAGCAAGTGAATTCGAAAGAGCGAGAACAGGAGAACCCGCATGGGCAAATATGTCAGCGCTGAACAGATCGCCGATTACAGCCGTGACGGCGTCGTCTGCATCAAGGGGCTGTTCAAGGACTGGGTGCCGGTGATCAGCGCGGGCATCGAGCGCAATATGCGCGAGCCCAGCCGGTATGCC
>VAZZ01000202.1:0-336 GCA_005884715.1 Alphaproteobacteria bacterium
TTTCCAGCGCGCTAACTCATTGATTAAGCTGAAGACATTCCCTTTTACGAAACTTCCTGTTAATTCCTGTATTCATGGCCGGTTTTTTTTATTTTCCAGTATTTTATTCGGATCAGGCTGGCATCGGAGTGGTGAGCGCGCCGCCGTGCCGCACACAGTGAAACAAGGAAATCTGCCCTCTATGCCCAAGACCTGGTTCGAGACAGCCCCCCAACTCATCGACGTCGCCATGGGGAGGTCTCCCGCAGACACGGTCATCCGCAAGGGGCGCTGGGTGAATGTCCATTCAGGCGAGGTCATTCCAGATACCGATATCGCGATCATCGCCGAACGCTT
>VAZZ01000202.1:435-6263 GCA_005884715.1 Alphaproteobacteria bacterium
GAGTTCGCCCGCGCCGTCATCCCGCATGGCACGACCACCATGTTCATCGACCCGCATGAGATCGCCAATGTGCTGGGGCTGCCTGGCGTCAAGCTGATGCATGACGAAGCGGCGGGCCTCCCGATCAATGTTCTGGTGCAGATGCCGAGCTGCGTGCCGAGCGCGCCTGGCCTCGAAAACGCCGGGGCTACGCTGGGCGTCGCCGAAGTGAAGGAAGCGATGGGCTGGCCCAATATCATCGGACTCGGCGAGATGATGAATTTTCCGGGCGTCACCTTCAAGGATGAAAAGATGCTGGGCGAGATCGCGGCGACCCAGGCGGCGCACAAGACGGTGGGCGGCCATTATGCCTCGCCTGATCTGGGCCTTCCCTTCCATGGCTACGTCGCAGGCGGTCCCGCCGATGATCATGAGGGCACCCGCATCGATGACGCGATAGCCCGGGTGCGCCAGGGCATGCGTGCCATGCTGCGGCTGGGCTCGGCATGGTATGACGTGGCGGCTCAGATCAAGGCGGTGACGGAGTGCGGCATCGATCCGCGCAATTTCATTCTGTGCACCGATGACAGCCATTCCGGCACGCTGGTGCATGAGGGCCATATGAACAGGGTCGTCCGCCATGCGATCGCACAAGGCCTCAAACCGATTACCGCCCTCCAGATGGCGACCCTCAACACCGCCCAGCATTTCGGCCTTGAGCGCGAATTGGGATCGATCACACCGGGACGGCGCGCAGATCTCATTCTGACCTCCGATCTTACGACGCTGCCGATCGAAATGGTCATCGCCCATGGCAAGGTGTTGGCTGAGAACGGCAAGCTCACTGCCGATATCCCGGTCTATGCTTATCCCAAGAGCGCCCGCGATACGGTGAAAATGGGTCGCAAACTCGCAGCAAAGGATTTCGACATCACGGCGCCCAAGGGCGCTAGCCAGGTGAAGGCGCGCGTCATCGGCGTCATCGAGAACCAGGCGCCGACCAAAGCGCTCGAACGCACACTGAAAGTGAGCCAGGGCATTGCCCTGATGGATCGTGCCCAGGATGTCTGCCAGATCGCGCTGGTGGAACGTCATCGAGCCACCGGCAAGGTCAAAGAGCGATATGGCCTTGGCAGCCAATATGCTGGGCGAGGTCGGCGGCGGCATCGTCGTCGTGAGCAAAGGCAAAGTGCTGGCGCTGGTCGAGCTGCCGATTGCCGGGCTGATGTCGGATGAGCGAGCCGAAGTCGTCGCCGCAAAGGCTCAGAAGATGGTCGAAGCGATGGCTCATTGCGGCTGCACCCTCAACAATGCCTATATGCAGCATTCGCTCTTGGCGTTGGTGGTGATCCCCGAGCTGCGCATCTCCGATATCGGCCTCATCGACGTGACGCGCTTCGCCAGGACCGAACTGTTTGCCTAGCTCTTCAGGAGTTCCCGTGGACGCTGATGAGATCGAAATCCGGTATTGGGCAGCGCAGGGCGTGGTACGCGAGGCCGGGCGGCTGGCGGCTGAACACTATCACCGGCGCGCTGAACTCGCTGTCGAGCGCAAAGGAACCCAAGATCCGGTCAGCGAAGCCGATCGGGCTTGCGAGGACATGATCGTCGGCGCGCTCCACAAGCTTTTTCCCGATGATGGATTCCTGGGTGAAGAGCGGGGCGCCCAGAATGCGGGCGCACCGGCGACATGGATCATCGATCCGATCGACGGCACCGCCAATTTCCTGCGCGGCATCCCGCTCTGGTGCGTGTCGCTCGGCTTCCATGCCGGAAATGACTTCGTCATTGGCGTGATCTACAATCCAATCAGCGAAGAGCTTTACGCGGGTCGCCAAGGCAAGGGTGCGACGCTCAACGGCAGGCATATTCAGGTCAGCCAAGTCGAATCGCTCGAAGACGCTCGGCTCGGTATCGGCTTCAGCTATCGTCGGCCGGTCGCGCCACATGCCGAGGCCATCAAAAGATTGCTCGATGCCAATTGTGAATATAGCCGGCTGGGCTCGGGCGCGCTCGGCCTCGCTTTCACCGCGGATGGCCGTCTCGACGGCTACTGGGAAGCGCATATCAACAGCTGGGACGTCGCCGCCGGCCTCTGCATCCTAAGGGAAGCCGGCGGGCAGATGAATGATTTTCTGGGCAAAGACGGATTGCACAAGGGCAATACCGTCCTCGCCACCAATCGCCACCTCTATTCGCCGCTCAGCGCGCTGCTCAAGATCGCGCCGTGAAAACTGCGTTTACTGTGCGGTCAGGGTGTTCACCGAATTCACCGTCCGGACCGCCGTGGCTGAGGGCGTTAATGCCGCTCCCAGGAGGCCCAAGAACTTCTGCAGCGCAACCGTCGAGGCGTCGGCAACATAGATCACATCGCGATCCTGCATGGCTATCGCCTGGGCGAAGAAATACTGGTTAGGATCCTTGAGGTTGAGCCGATAGATCACCGGCACGATGTCTCCGCGCACATTGACAGGCTTGTGCGCGAAGCGCTCCGCCACGGCCCGGTTTTCGAAACGGAACATGAAGACACCCGACGCGTCGGCGCGGACATCGGAGAGACCTGAGGCCTTGCTAACCGCCTCGAGAAGATTGAGGTCGGTGGCGGCGAAAGGAATGTTGCCCTTGCGCTCGACGGCGCCGAAAGCCGAATAAGTGCGAGGCTGCCTCTCGATGCTGATCTGGTCGCCGGGACGCAGATAGATATTGTCCGCCGGCGTCTCCAGGACATGATCGAGATAGGAAGTGGCGATCTCACCGCGCCTGGTGACGCTCACCACCGTCTCGTAGGCCGGATAGGATGAACCGCCGGAACCGGCAATGACATCCAAAAGCGAATCACCGCGCAGACTCAAAGGATAGAGACCGGCCTTGCCGACGCCGCCGGTGACGGTGACCAGCGAGGCTACTTTCTCCTTGCGCGAGACATGCACCTGCGGCTCGACCGCCTTTACCTCCAAGGCCTTGGTGATGGCCTGCTCGAGCGACTGTGTCGTGCGGCCTGCTGCCCTGATGGTTCCGGCATAGGGAATGGAAATGGTTCCCTTGCCGCTGACCTCGACGTCGGGGATGTTCCCCCGATCAGCCGTGTTGGTGCTGGCGAATACGCCGGTCTGATCGGCCTCCCAAATCGTGACGCTGAGCACATCGCCTGGCCCGATCAGTTCGCCGCGTGTCGGCTTGCCCTTGCCGAAGCGGTCACCGAAACTCTGGACCGAGTGATGCGATAGATAATCGGCGACATTCCTGTCGACATTGACCAGCGCGAAGCCAGCGGTGTTCTTTGCGAGATCGGCATTTGCGATCTGCCTGCTTTCAGGACCCTCGCTCGGCAGTCCCGAGCAGCCCGTCAATGCAAGAGTAAGTATGGCCGGTACGACCACGGACGCTTTCGAACGCATTACTTAACTTTCCCCTCGATTGGTGAACGATGACAACACAGCGCCCGTCCCAGCGCCCATCGGTTCCCCAACCCTCTAGCTTGATAACATCACAACTCTGCGAGGGTCACCACCTTTTTTCCACTCGCACGCTACGTCAGCTGGCCGGTTTTGAAACATTTCGGAAATCACAGCCAACAAATCAGCGGATTGCTGTTTAGTAAGTCATTGTGACGCAAATTTGCGCAATAAACGTTTTTATAAGGACACGCGATGTTCGTGACTTGTTGGCCACAGTTTCATTTCCCGTCGCGTCCTTATGGCCTTTCCCAGCGTAGCCGACTAGCGTTGCCCAGCGATCCCAATTCGAGATTCACCAATGACGATCAAGCTTGCGATCGAACCGCTGACCCGTGCTGCCTTCTCGCCCTTCGGCGATGTGATCGAGATGGCAGGCGCACAGCATTACCCAATCAACCAGGGCTTCGCTGAGCGGTTCAACGATCTGGCACGGATCGACACAGCGCCTGAGGGCGGTGAGACGATCGTCAGCCTGTTCCGCGGCAGACCACGATCGCTGCCGATCGAAATCAGTTTCGTTGAACGACATCCGCTCGGCAGCCAGGCTTTCTATCCGCTGCAGAAACGCGACTGGCTAATCGTCGTCGCCGACGCAACGATGCCGCCGACCGGCAGGACCCTCCGCGCTTTCCGGGCCAAGCGGTCAACAAGGCATCAACTATGCGCGCAAAGTCTGGCATTATCCGCTGCTGGTCCTCGACCAGGACAGCGATTTCCTGATCATCGACCGCAAGGGGCCCGGCAATAATCTCGAGGAAGTGCAGCTTGCTGAACCGGCGATACTGCAGCCTTAGAACTCTCCGCTCACAAGCCAAGGTTTGCGGTAACGGATTCTTTGTCACCAGCGCGCCTTGCGGCCGCGCTTCCTGAGTTTGAGCGAACGGCCGAGTTCATATTCGATCCGCGCATAAAAGTCAGCATCGCCGGCGGGCCTGCCGGTGCGCGTCGCTGCCCTGATGACTTCGATGCGCCTGACGTCGGCGGGACTTTCGAAACTTGTTTCGCCAATCAGCCATTTCCAGTCGGAAGGCTTCTCGACAAGCCCGGCGCGCACCGGATTGAAACTCAGATAGGCAATGGCCGCTTCGGCATGCGCTTGATCCAGCGGACAGGAGAGATATCTTCCACGCCAGAGTCCCTGCGGGCCTAGTCCCTTGTAACGGGCAAAGAGGCGGCGTGTTTCGCCCAGCATTCGCGCTAGCCCGTCACTCGCGGAAGGAATCGCAATGAGATGCACGTGATCCGGCATCAGGCAGGCCGCGACCAGCCGCACGCCGCGCAGATTGCGCTCCAACATATCCTTGTATTCGCCGTAGTCGGCATCATCGGCAAAGAGCGTCAAACCGGGCCGTGCCCGCTGCACGACGTGATGAGGAACATCAGGTATGACGATGCGGGCGAGCCTGGCCACGATGATCACGAAGGAGAAAAATGACTGTGCCAGTGGCGCGCTATATCGATGCGCCGCGCCATCCAGACCTTGTCATGGCTTTGCGCGTAATCGAGGAATCGCTGAAGTGCCAAAGCGCGGCCGGGCCGCCCGGTCAAGCGGCAATGCAGGCCGACCGACATCATCTTGGGCGACCCACGCCGTCCCTCCTCATAAAGGCAATCGAATGTATCCTTCAGATAGGTGAAGAACTGATCGCCGCTGTTGAAGCCCTGCGGCGTCGCAAAACGCATGTCATTGGCATCGAGCGTATAAGGAATGACGAGATGCCTGCCGCCCTGAGGCCGGTCAATCCAATAAGGCAGATCATCGGCATAGGCGTCGGATGAATAGAGGAAGCCGCCTTCTTCCATCACCAGCCTTGTCGTATTGACGGAACAGCGCCCAGTATACCAGCCCAGCGGGCGCTCGCCGGTTATCTCCTTATGCAGCCTTATGGCCTCGTTCAAATGAGAGCGCTCTTCGGCTTCCGGGAAATCCTTGTACTCGATCCATTTCAGACCGTGACTGGCGATCTCCCAGCCCGCCTCCTTCATCGCCCGGGTCTGATCGAGTGAACGCTGAAGCGCGGTCGTGACGCCATAGATGGTGAGAGGGATCTTCCGCCCGGTGAACATCCGCCACAGTCGCCAGAAACCGGCTCGGGCACCGTATTCATAGATCGATTCCATATTCCAGTGGCGCTGCCCCGGCCAGGCTTGCGCACCGACGATCTCGGAAAGAAAGGCCTCCGATGCCGCATCGCCGTGAAGAATGCAATTTTCTCCGCCCTCTTCGTAGTTGAGCACGAATTGCACGGCGACATAAGCGCCGCCCGGCCACTTTGGATCAGGAATGGCGCGGCCATAGCCTTTCATGTCGCGCGGGTAGGAACTGGTCATGTCGGGGACCTCTCATGCACTTTCCGGCCGGCAATATAGGTGGCGCGAATGGCGCGGTCA
>VAZZ01000203.1 GCA_005884715.1 Alphaproteobacteria bacterium
AATTTTCCCTCATCGTAATCGCCTTCTTCGCCCTGATGCATGCCTATGTGACGTCGGACTTCTCGCTCGTCAATGTGTGGGAGAACTCCCATTCGGCGAAACCGCTGCTCTACAAGATCTCAGGGCTTTGGGGGAACCATGAAGGTTCGATGCTTCTGTGGGTGCTGATCCTCTCTCTGTTCGGCTCAGGCGTGGCGCTGTTCGGCAGCAATCTTCCGCTTGAACTCAAATCGCGCGTGCTCGCCATCCAGGGATCGATCGGCGTCGCCTTCCTGCTTTTCATTATCGCCACTTCCAATCCGTTTCTGCGCCTCGATCCACCGCCCATCGAAGGCAACGGACTCAATCCTCTGCTGCAGGATCCGGCCCTGGCTTTCCACCCGCCTTTTCTCTATGCGGGCTATGTCGGTCTATCAGTCTCTTTCTCCTTTGCCATGGCCGCGTTGATCGACGGCAAGGTCGATGCGGCGTGGGCGCGCTGGGTCAGGCCATGGACGCTCGCCGCCTGGATATTCCTCACTATCGGCATCTCGATGGGCTCCTGGTGGGCTTACTATGAATTGGGCTGGGGCGGCTTCTGGTTCTGGGATCCGGTCGAGAACGCTTCTTTCATGCCGTGGCTGGTCGCTGCCGCCCTCTTGCATTCGGCGATCGTCGTTGAGAAGCGCAACGCGCTCAAGATCTGGACTGTTCTTCTCGCCATCCTGGCTTTCTCGCTGTCGCTAGTCGGCACCTTCCTGGTGCGCTCAGGCGTGCTCACCTCGGTTCATGCCTTTGCCGTCGATCCGACCCGCGGCGTATTCATCCTGATGATCCTTTGCCTCTTCATCGGAGGCGCGCTTACGCTATTCGCCTGGCGGGCACCCGCGCTCAAGGCCGGCGGCCTGTTTGCGCCGATGAGCCGGGAAGGCGGCCTGGTCGTGAACAATCTCCTGCTTTGCACCGCTTGTGCCGCGGTATTCATCGGCACGCTCTATCCTCTGGCGCTCGAGACTCTGAGCGGTGAGAAGATCTCCGTCGGGCCGCCCTATTTCAACCTGACTTTCGGCCTGATCATGCTGCCGCTGCTGCTGCTCGTGCCGGCGGGGCCGCTTCTCACCTGGAAGCGCGCCGAGGCATGGCCGGTAATCCAGCGCCTGTGGGCGGCGGCGCTCGCCACTTTCGCCATCGTGATGATCCTTCTTGTGGCCATGGCGCGCGGACCCTGGCTTGCGCCCTTCGGCGTGGCGCTCGGCCTATGGCTCGTTCTGGGCGCCGCGGTCGAGATCGCCGAGCGCACCTCTTTGTTCAGATCCCCGTGGGCGATCTCCTGGTCTCGATTGAAGGGCCTGCCGCGCTCCTCCTTCGGCATGACGCTCGCTCATGCGGGCCTCGGCCTCGCGGTCATCGGCATATTCGCGGTCACGGCCTGGCGCGAAGAGCATATTGTCGCGATGAAACCTGGCGATCATCTGAATGTCGCCGGCTACGATGTGACCTATCTCGGCGAGGCGCCGATGACGGGACCGAATTACAGCGGCGATGGCGGGCGTTTTCGCGTCATGGACGGCAATCGCGAAGTAGCGACGCTGGTTTCGGAAAGGCGCCGGTTCCGGCCGGGGAACCAGGAGACGACGGAAGTGGGCCTGCTGCAAGCCTGGTCGGGTGATCTTTATGCGGTAATGGGCGATCGCATGAATGACGGCGCGCGCGCCATGCGCATCTATTTCAATCCGCTCATCTCGTTGATCTGGCTCGGCACCTTTGTCATGTTCCTGGGCGGCCTCATCTCGCTCACCGACCGGCGCTTCCGGGTCGGTGCGCCGAAGACCGCCCGCAGGTTACAGCCTGCCGCTGCGGAGTGAGCGATGAAGCGGCTCCTTTTCGCATTCATTCTGCTTCTCACACTGGCGGCGCCACTCCATGCTGTTCAGCCGGACGAGATTTTGTCGGACCCGGTGCTCGAGGGCCGTGCCCGCGCATTGTCGGCGGGCCTTCGCTGTCTTGTCTGCCAGAACCAGTCGATCGATGATTCGAACGCGCCGCTCGCCCGCGATCTGCGCCTGCTGTTGCGTGAAAGGCTGAAGGCCGGCGATAGCGACGATCAGGCGGTCAATTTCGTGGTCGCGCGCTATGGCGATTATGTCCTGCTGCGCCCGCGCTTCATGCCTGAGACCTGGCTGTTGTGGATCGGGCCTTTTGCCTTGCTGCTGATCGCAGCGGCATTTCTCTACATCCGTCGACGCAGGATTGAGAGCAGTGTAGAACGCTCCCTCGATGCGGATGAGGAACGGGCTCTGCGACATGCGCTGGAGCGCGATGCTTAGTCAGGCCTGCCGATCAGCTGCTCTCACAGCAACGTGAAGGCGCAATCCAGGGCCAATCGCACACATTACAGAAATTTCACATTGCCGAAAGGTCGCCGTAAGCCATTGCTACCTACCTATACATCCACATTATTTGCTCTGGGATAAGGAGACTTCCATGACAACAAGCACAAAAGTGCGCAGTGGCGTCCTGGGCCTGATGGCCTTCGGCCTTCTCGCCACGACCGCACTGACGGCCAACTTTATGGTGACCCCGTCGCAGCCCGTCCGCGCCGAAACGAACCAGCAGGTGGCGCCGCAGGCGGGCTTCGCTGATCTCGCCGCGAGGGTGATGCCCGCGGTCGTCAGCGTCGAGGTCAATTTCGCCAATGTCGCCGACAATTCGGATGACGGTGACGACGGCGATCAGGAACAGGGACAGGGACAGGGACAAGGCATGCCCAACCTGCCGCCCGACAGCCCATTCCGTGACTTCTTCAACCAGTTCCCGCAGTTCCGCGACCAGCTCCCGCAGACCCCGCGCCAGCCGCGCGGCGGCATTGCGCAAGGCTCGGGCTTCGTGATCTCGCCCGATGGCTATGCGGTGACCAACAACCATGTCGTCGGCAAGGCCGACAAGGTGTCGGTGACCTTCAGCGACGGCAAGCAATATGATGCGAAGGTGATCGGCACCGATCCCAAGACCGATGTGGCCCTTATCAAGATCGAGGGCGGCAAGAATTTCAGCTATGTGAAGTTCTCCGACAAGGAACCGCGCGTCGGTGACTGGGTGATGGCGGTCGGCAATCCCTTCGGTCTCGGTGGCACGGTGACAAGCGGCATCATCTCGGCGCGCGGCCGCGACATCGGCTCGGGGCCTTATGATGACTTCCTGCAGATCGACGCCTCGATCAACAAAGGCAATTCCGGTGGTCCTACCTTCAATCTCGACGGCGATGTGGTCGGCATCAATACTGCGATCTACTCGCCTTCGGGCGGCAGCGTCGGCATCGGCTTTGCCATTCCGGCCTCCACTGCCAAGGAAGTGATCACTAGTCTCAAGGACAATGGCGCGGTGACCCGCGGCTGGCTCGGCGTGCAGATCCAGCCGGTGACCGACGAGATTGCCGAGGGCCTTAATCTCAAGGACAAGAAAGGTGCGCTCGTCGCCGATGTGACGGATAAGTCTCCCGCTCTCGCTGCCGGCATCAAGACCGGCGACACGATCATCAAGGTCGGCAATGACGAGGTCAGCGACGCGCGCGATCTCGCCAAGAAGGTCGCTCGCTATGCGCCTGGCAAGTCCGTCGATGTCACGCTCATCCGCGGTGGCAAGACCATGACCTTGCCCGTAGCCCTAGGCAAGATGCCGGGCGATGACCAGATGGCCAACGCCAAGCCGGCGTCGCCTGAACACAGCAGCTTTGCCGAGCTCGGCGTGCGCCTGGCGCCAGCCGAAGACGGCGCTGGTGTGAAAGTGACC
>VAZZ01000014.1 GCA_005884715.1 Alphaproteobacteria bacterium
GAGTTGAATTTCGGCATCTTCTCGCTGGTATAGGCGAAGATGTCGGAGACGATGCGCATCGATTGCCTGGGCGGATAGATATAGGTGTTGCGCACCATGAATTCCTTGAGAATGTCGTTCTGGATTGTGCCCGAGAGTTTCTGGGGCACCACGCCTTGTTCCTCGCCCGCCACGATATAGAGCGCCAGTACCGGCAGCACCGCGCCATTCATCGTCATCGAGACGCTCATCTTGTCGAGCGGGATGCCGTCAAAGAGCGTGCGCATGTCGAGGATCGAATCGATGGCGACACCCGCCATGCCGACATCGCCTGAGACGCGCGGATGGTCTGAATCATAGCCGCGATGCGTGGCGAGATCGAAGGCTATGGACAGTCCCATTTGGCCGGCCGCCAGATTGCGCCGGTAGAAGGCATTCGAATCCTCCGCGGTGGAGAAGCCGGCATATTGTCTTATCGTCCAGGGCTGCGTGACATACATGGTCGGATAGGGACCACGCAGATAGGGCGCGATACCTGGCCATGTGCCGAGGAAGTCGAGATCTTTAGTATCGGCCGGTGTGTAGGCCGATTTGACGATGAGACCTTCGGGCGTCTCCCACAGCGAAGATGCCGTGGATGACGGCGCCACGGTGAAATCGACCTTGCTGAAATCCGGAATGCGGCTCATGATTGAGCTCCCGCGGTCTCGAATGTCTCCGCGAGACGATGGGCGGCAAGTCCGGTCTGCGCCGCCACCCTGCGCGATATGTCTTCGATGGCGGGCGCAGCCTCGCGCGGCGGCGGATAATGCGTCACCCCGATGATGGTTTCGGCCTTGCCTTTAATGCGCGCCAGTCTTTCATTGCGTTTCTCGGCAATGCGGCTCGCCACATATCCGCTCTCGATTGCAGAGACGATGCCGCCTCGATTCTCGATGTCCTGGAATAGGCTCCATGCCGCATCGCAGAGCGACTGTGTCAGGTGTTCGACATAGCCTGAGCCCGACGCCGGATCGCTGACGCGCCAGAGCTGTGATTCTTCCTGCAGGACCGTCTGGGTGTTGCGGGCGATACGGCGGGCGAAATCATCGGGGAGACCCTGCGCCAGCGAGAAGGGCAGCACGGTGATCTGGTCGGCGCCGCCAAGTGCGGCGCCGAAGACCGCAGCCGTCGCTCGCAGGATATTCATATGGGGATCCTGCGCCGCCATCATCCGCCAGGATGTCTCGCCATGGATCTCAAGCGCATCGGCGGCGAGTCCCGATGCCGTGAGGATGCGCGACCACAGAAGCCGCGCGGCGCGGAACTTCGCAAGGGTGATGAACATGTCCTGATCGGCCGAAAGCGTGAGCGCGACAGCCCGCTTGAGATGGTCATCGGCAAGTTGATCCAGGACGCGCAGATAGGCCACGCCGGTGGCCAGCATGAAGGCGAGTTCCAGCACCTCGCTCGCGCCTGCATCATGCCAGATCGTGCTCGAGGCTTGCACAAAAGGACCCCTGAAATCCTGCTCGCGCAACGTGGCGACGGATTTCTTCAATTCTTCCGCGTAGACGGCATTGATCATTCCCTGGACGGCGCCGGTTCCGATCGGGTCGAGGCCGAAGCACAGGCGCAACCGTGCCGGATCGATCGGCTGCGTCGCGATCCACCGGGCCAGCATTTCTGCGGCTTGGATGCCGCAAGCGCCGGCATCGAGGCGGATATCGATGGCATCTATCCTGATGCCGGTCATGAGGCGGGCGATCATCTTGCCGTCAGGCGGGGCAAGGCCGAAGCCATGCGCGCCAGGCGCACCGGCAAAGACGAATTGCAGGGCGCTCGCGCCATGGCCGAGATCCTCCAGCGCCTGCGCATTGGCTCTGGCGGGATCGCGATGATCGCAGCGCTGCATCACCGTCCAGGGCGTTTGCGCGGATCTGCGGACTTCGAGCGCTGGACCTGAGGGATAGAGCGCAGCAATGGGGATGCCATCGGCTGTCCGGGAAATGAGCCGCTTCTCGAAATCCGTCCCCTTGAGCACGGCTTCGACGCGCTTGCGCCAGTCGCTTTCGCTGGCGGATGGAAATTCCGAGGCGAGAGGCAGACATGGCGATAAGCCCGCGTCAGACATAGCTGCCGAGTCCCGGGATGGAGCTCGCCACCTGCTTTACGAGATCATCGCCCGCTACTTCCTTGGCATAGGATAGGGTTTCGGTGCCGAGTTGCTTGATCTGGTCCATATTGAGGCCGGCCGCCTGCAGCTTGCTGATCGCGGCCAAGGGCCCGCCCATGAGCCCGCCGCCCAGCATGCCGAGCAATCCGCCGCCGCGCGAACCATCGCCACCGTGCCGGCGTGCCAGCTCATCGGCACCCGGCAGCTTGGCGAAAAGCTCACCGACTTTCTGCTGATTGCCTTGCGTCTTGACCAGCGACAGCATGATGCCCAGCGCCTTCTCGGCGCGCTTGGGATCCAAACCGGTCTTCGTCACAATTCGGGCAATCAGCTCCTGCATGGGAACTCCGGCAAGTTTGAACTCGCCAGCGTTTTATAGCACATTGCAGCGCTTGCAAGTGGCGGATGATCGATGAACGTTGCGGGGTGGTTGTGGTGCGCTCCTTGGTGCGCGGCATACTGG
>VAZZ01000200.1 GCA_005884715.1 Alphaproteobacteria bacterium
GAAATGCAGTGGCTGCATCACGCCAGTTTGCACGGCGAAGCAGCGCGTACAAGCTCGTCGGTGCCCGCTCTTATCCGCCCCCGCATTTCACCTTCGCGGAACATGCTCCGCCTTATTTACTATTCGCTCAATTTATCCTCGAAAATCCCAGTATTCATAGGATAAAAGCGGGGAATGCCCCAATTTCCCTCTGTCGATTATTTCTCCCAACCCTGAGGTTATTTAAAGTTTTCGCAGTATTTACTGAAAATTATCCTCGTTTCACTTGCCGTTCATTAGAGGATATTTACTAGCTTGCCCGCCGGATGATTGGTGGACGGCATCCTTGAATGGCCTTGCGTAAAGACATTGGCAGGGATTGCAGCGGCGTCGCTGCGATCGAGTTCGCGGTATTGGCCCCGGTTTTCGTGCTGATCCTGATCGGTATCGCCGCCTATGGCATATATTTCAGTGCGATCAGCAGCCTGCAGGAGCTTACCGCTGATGCGGCAAGGGCCTCGGTCGCCGGCGTGTCGGCCACCGAGCGGGAAACCATCGTCACGACCTATGTCGCCCAATCGAGTCCGCAGTACCAGCTGCTCCAGGGTCATCCCATCACCGTCACGACGGCGCCCTTTCCGGGCGATCCCACACGCTACAGCGTCACGCTGCGCACCGACATCTCAGATCTACCGCTGCAAATGTCGAGCGGCATCATTCCGATGCCCTCGGCCGTCATTCAACGGACCGCGGTTGTCCGCATCGGAGGATATTGAGTGAACTTCCGGCATGGGTTCGGATCGCTGCTGCGGTCGGAGGACGGTACCGTCGCGGTCATCGCCGCCATCGTCATGACCGTCATGATCGGCTTTGCCGCCATCGCCGTCGATGTCGGCTCCGTCCATTATGATAGCCGGCGGCTGCAGGGTGCCGCCGATCTCGCGGCGATCGCCGCCGCCAGCAACACCAGCAACGCGACTCAGGCGGCGCGCTCTACCTTCACCGACAATGGCGGGTGGACGCTCAATTCGCTCATCGTCGAGACCGGCAATTATGAACTCGATCCGGCAAAGCCGCTCAACCAGCGCTTCGTCGTCAACCGCACGCCGATCAACGCCGCCAGAGTGCAGGCCACAGCCCAATCGCCCATCTATTTTGCGCACATCTTCCAGGACGAGGATGTGGACATCGCGGCCACTGCGATCGCCACCCGCCCGGCGGAAGCAGCCTTCTCCATCGGATCGCGGCTGCTGTCGCTCGAGGGCGGCATCATCAATGCCATTCTCACCCAGATGTTGGGCAGCAGCGTCAATCTGCGCGTCATGGACTATCGCTCGCTCGCCGATGCCGATATCGACCTCTTGAAATTCATGGATCAGCTGGCGGTCGAAGCCGATATAGAAGCAGGCTCATACGACCAGGTGCTCGAGGCCGACCTGACGGCTGGCAAGATCCTTTCCGCCATGGCGAAGACGGCCCGTACCGACAATGAGATCGACGCCGCCAATGCGCTCGACGACCTGGCGCGCGCCATCAGCAGCACGACGCCGGTCGATCTCACCCGCCTGCTCAACATCGGCAATGCGGCAAATGCCGAGATCGGCACCTCAAGGCAATACGGGCTCGCCGCCGCAGTGAATGCCCTGCAAATGGTCAATGCGCTGGCGCTCGTATCCAACGGCGCGCATCAGGTCGATGTCAATCTAGGCGCCACGGTCCCAGGTCTGACGAATACCCAGCTCAGCCTGCTGATCGGCGAGCCCCCGCAGGGGACTTCCTGGATCACGGTCGGCGAGAAAGGCGCCTTCGTGCGCACGGCGCAGACCCGGATCAAACTCTCCGTCGACGTCGGTGGCACGGGACTTCTCGCCGGGGTCGCGATCAAACTTCCGATCTTCATCGATGTCGCCTATGCCGAAGGCCGGCTGTCGCAAATCACCTGCGGTCTGACGCCAGCAGACCGCCGAGTCACGATTGCAACGCAGCCCGGCATCGTCAATGCCTGGATCGGCAACGTCACCAATTTCACCGACGTCAACGACTCACCCACCGTCAACCCAGCCCAGCTCGTCAATGCCCTCAATCTGGCGAAGATCACCGGCAGCGCTCATGTCAATGTCGGCAACATGCAGCCGGAAGATCTCGTTTTCAGCGCCTCAGACATCGCCAACCACCGGTTCAAGACGGCCGTAACGCAGGATTATTCGCAGTCGCTGGTCTCCTCGCTAATGGGCGATCTCAACCTGGGCGTCAACATGCTTGTTCCCGATCTGCTCGGCGTGGTGGCGAACCAGCTCAAGACCCTGGTCCGCGCGCTGCTTTCCCCGGTGACACCGGCGCTGGACATGATCGTCTACACCACGCTCACCACGCTCGGCATCAGGCTCGGCGAGGCCGATGTCACTGTGCACGGTATGCGGTGCAACAACGCGGTCGTGGTGCAATAAGTCACCTCCCCGCGGCTCAGCGGGCTGCGGCCGACAGGTTCTTGCAGAAGGCACGCAACTGGGCGGCAGCCGATAGGCGCTGGTCCGGGTCGCGTGTCATGCGCGCCACAACCGTCACGGCGGCGCATATTTCCTCGTCCAATTGATGATCGGCGCCGAGATGCCGACATAATTCGGAACGAATGTGCCGAGTGTCATGGCATAGCCTGCTCACGCTCAAGCCGTCTGAAGGCGCGCAATTTCCATCAGCCTCGCATCGGCCCGGTCGAGGACCGCAAGCATCGCCCTTTTGTCGGCAAGATAGCGCGCAGCGCCGTCGGGCTCGTGAACCCTTCTTGAGCTGGAATTGCTGATTATATCGGCAACCTTGATCGTCTGGACCCACGGTTCCGCCCGGTGCAGCCGCTCACGCGCGGCTGCCTCCTGCTTCTCATGATCATCCTCCTCGACATCGGAAAGTGCCGCGACGCCTTCCGCCACGATCGGCCCGAAGCGCTGGGCGATAATGCGCAGATCGACATGCTGATCCTCGACGGCATCATGCAGCCAAGCAGTCGCCAGAACTTCCGGATCGTCGGTAACGCTCGCTACGATCCCGGCCACTTCGGCCAGGTGGCCGCTGTAAGGTTCGGCGGTATATTTGCGCTTCTGGCCGGCATGGGCATGGCGCGCGAACTGCATCGCCTCATAGATGAGTTCCTTCATCGCGATTTCTTGTCTCCCAGCAAAGGTTTCTCCTCGACCGCCCTTTCGGAGAAATTCTCACGCGTTGCCTTATTTTTTCGCCGCATGGTGTCCGGATCCCTGGGAGCATGGCGCGAGGCCCATATTCCATAGGCGATTCCTGCCGCGAGTATGCAGACAAACAGCACGGTAATGGCCAGTCCCAATGCACCGCCAAGATCGATCATCGCAACACTCCTGAAGTTCCATCTGATGATGCGGAACT
>VAZZ01000201.1 GCA_005884715.1 Alphaproteobacteria bacterium
CGGCCTGCTCCAGGACATCGACGACATCGCGATACATATAATGTGTGTCGAGACCGTTGATGCGCACGGAAAGAGATTTCCTGCCCCAGTCGATCTCATCGATGGCCTTGATGATGTTCTTGCGCGCCTCGACCTTATCGTCGGGAGCGACCGCGTCCTCAAGGTCGAGGAAGACCACGTCGGCAGCTGATTTCGCCGCCTTTTCAAAGAGCTGCGGCTGACTGCCGGGAACGGCGAGCTCGCTGCGGTTGAGCCTTGCGGGAGCCAGTTCGACGTTATGGAAGCTCATGGGATGTCCCTCTCGTGACGTGACCGGGGAGCGAGACAATAGCGAAGTGCCATGCGCGTCAAGCGGCAATTCGGTCGCAGGAGGCAAGTCCTCCGTAGACGGATTAATTATCTTGTCAACAACCGCACCCTGAGGTGCGAGCGGAGCGAGCCTCGAAAGTCCTTCAGGATCAGGCTTTGCTCAAGAAATCACGACCTTCTCATCAATCCTGCGGGGACCCTTCGAGGCCCGGCTGCGCCGGGCACCTCAGGATGAGGGGTGAGGGAGAAACTCAGCGCACACTGCTATCCTTGTTCGCGCCGGAAGAATAATAGAAGGCGATGGCCTGGGCGCGGCTCGAAAGATTGAGCTTCTCATAAAGATTGCGCAGATGGAATTTGACCGTGTTCACCGAGATGTCGAGTTCGCGCGCCAGCGCCTTGTTGTTGAGGCCGCGCGCGAGAGCGGCAAGCAGAGTGCGTTCGCGCAAGGTGAGCGCTGACGTCGGATCGCGATGGAGCTCGCGCACATCGACAAAGGGAAACATCATCTGGCCTCTCGCCACCGCGCGCGCCATGACGAGGAGATGCTCAGGGTGCTGGTGGCGTGGCGAGAAGCCAGCGGCACCCGCCGCCATGGCGCGGCGCAGGATCTCCGGATCCTCGGGCGCGCCATAGACGATCATGCGCGGCGGTGAGGGTCTTAGGCGCAGCGTGTCGAGCAATCGCTCACCACCCATCACCGGCAAGTTCCAATCTATGATGCCGACCGCCACGGGAGCGCGGGTGACCGCCGAGAGAAAGCCTTCGGCGCTGGCGACCGTCGCCACCAGGCTGAAGCCTTTATCGCGGTCGATGAAATCGGACAATGCCGCCAGCATCAGTGGATTGCCGTCGGCCAAGGCAATGTCGATAGGCATCTGGTCAGCCATTTCATCACCTTCCTATACTGATGGGTAGGCGCTTGTTGGTCTGATAGAGCATTTCCATCTATAAGGGTAGGAAATATCCCACCCTTATGGATATCCGAAAGCAGGTGATCGGGGTATTGTGGCGAGCACCCTATCCAATGAGATAATGCCGCATAAATCAGATTCAGGGAGGATTTCATGCCAGGACTTCGCGGGCTGTTCATTCCAGGCCCCACCAATGTGCCGGACCGCGTCCGCCGGGCCATGGATATCCCGATGGAGGACCAGCGCGCCCCCGATCTTCCCCAATTCACTTTGCCGCTCCTCGAAGACGTGAAGAAGGTCTTCAAGTGCAAGACCGGCCAGGCCTTCCTGTTTCCCGCTTCCGGCACCGGCGGCTGGGAAGCGGCGCTGACCAACACGCTGTCGCCCGGCGACAAGGTCCTCGCCGCCCGTTTTGGCCAGTTCTCGCATCTGTGGATCGATATGTGCATCCGCCTCGGCCTCGAGGTCGATGTCGTCGATGCGCCCTGGGGCGAAGGCGTTCCCGTCGATGTGTTCGCCCAACGCCTCACGGCCGACCGTGCTCATAAGATCAAGGCAGTCCTCGTCACCCATAACGAGACCGCAACCGGCGTTACCAGCGATGCCGCCGGAGTGCGCCGCGCGCTCGATGATGCGCAGCATCCGGCGCTTCTCTTCGCCGATGGCGTGAGCTCGATCGCCAGCATCGATTTCCGCATGGAAGACTGGCGCGTCGATATCGCGGTCGCCGGATCGCAGAAGGGCTTCATGCTGCCGGCCGGCCTCGCCATTCTCTGCGTCAGCCCGAAAGCACTCGCCGCCGCGGCAAGCGCCCAATCGCGGCGCTGCTATTTCGATTTCGCCGATATGGCGCGCGCCAACAAGGACGGCTATTTCCCCTACACGCCGCCGACCCATATGTTCCGGGCCTTGCGCGCCTCGATCGATCTCCTCAACGAAGAAGGGCTCGATCATGTCTTCGCCCGTCATCACCGCCTCGCCGAAGGCGTGCGCAAGGCGGTTCAGGCCTGGGGTTTGAAACTCTGCGCGAGTGAGCCGCGCTGGCAGTCCGACACAGTGAGCGCGATCTTCCTGCCTGGGCCTATGGGCTCTCGCTCGGTGTCGGCCTCGCCAAGGTGGCGGGCCGCGTCTTCCGTATCGGCCATCTGGGCGATCTCAATGAATTGATGGTGATGACCGCTTTGTCGGGTGTCGAGCTCACCTTGCGCGACGAGGGTGTGCCTTTCGAAACTGGAGCCGGCGTCGCCGCCGCCATCGAGCATTTCCATCGCACTCAACCTGCACGACTTGCAGAGGCAGCTTGATCATGGATATCCACGAATATCAAGCCAAGGAAATCCTGAGCAGATTCGGCGTCGCGGTTCCGCCGGGCGGCCTTGCCTATAGTCCCGAACAGGCGGCCTATCGCGCCCGCGATATCGGCGGCAGCAAATGGATCGTGAAGGCGCAGATCCATTCCGGCGGTCGTGGCAAGGCGGGCGGCGTCAAGCTCTGCACTTCCGAACATCAGGTCGAAGAAGCGGCTGACGGTTTGTTCGGCAAGCGGCTCGTCACCCAGCAGACGGGAGCGCAAGGCAAGACCGTCTATCGCGTCTATGTTGAAGGTGCCGTCGCGATCAAGCGCGAGATCTATCTGGGCCTGGTGCTCGACCGCAAATCGGAACGCGTGATGGTCGTCGCCTCGAGTGCCGGCGGCATGGAGATCGAGGAGATCGCCGAGCGCGAACCCAAATCGATCATCCGCAGCGTCGTCGAGCCCGCCGTCGGCATGCCGGCCTTCCAGGCGCGCGAGATCGCTTTCGGTCTCGGCCTCGATCCGGCGCTGATCCAGCAGGCGGTCACCACCATCCTCGGCTGCTACAAGGCCTTCGAGGAACTGGACGCGACGATGGTCGAAATCAACCCGCTGGCCGTCACCGAAGACAACCGGCTCGTCGCCCTCGATGCCAAGATATCCTTCGACGACAATGCGCTGTTCAGGCTTCCGCATATCGCGGAACTGCGCGACAAGTCGCAGGAAGATCCGCGCGAGACGCGCGCCAACGATCGCGGGCTCTCCTATGTCGGCCTCGATGGCTCGATCGGTTGCATCGTCAACGGCGCCGGCCTGGCGATGGCGACCATGGACATGATCAAGGCAGCGGGCGGTGAGCCTGCGAATTTCCTCGATATCGGCGGCGGCGCCACGGCCGAGCGCGTCGCCAAGGCCTTCCGGCTCGTGACGTCGGATGAGAATGTGCGCGCCATCCTGGTCAATATCTTCGCCGGCATAAACCGCTGCGACTGGGTGGCGGAAGGCATCGTCATGGCGCTGCAGAAAAATCCACTGAACATGCCCGTGGTGGTGAGACTCGCCGGCACCCATGTGGAGGAAGGCCGCAAGATCCTGGCGCGTTCCGGCCTTCCCATCATCCGCGCCGCGACATTAGCGGAAGCGGCCAACCGTGCCGTCGCCGCTTGGCGCAATGACAGCCTTACACAGGTGGCCTCATGACAATCCTTCTCGACCGCACAACGCCGGTTCTCGTACTCGGTATCACCGGCAAGATCGGCAGCTTCCACACACAAGAGATGATCGCCTATGGCACCAACATCGTGGGTGGTGTGACACCCGGCAAAGGCGGCACCATGGTTCACAACGTGCCGGTCTTCGATACGATCAAGGAAGCAGTGGAACGGACGGGCGCCTCAGCGGCCATCGTCTTCGTGCCGCCGCCCTTCGCCGCCGATTCGATCATGGAAGCCGCCGATGCAGGGATAAAACTCTGTGTTTCCATCACCGACGGCATCCCGGCCAAGGACATGATCCGGGTGAAGCGCTATATGCGGCGCTACGCCCGGGAAAACCGCATGCAGCTCATCGGGCCGAATTGCGCCGGCATCATCAGCCCCGGCAAATCGCTGCTCGGCATCATGCCGGGTCACATCTATTTGCAGGGCAATATCGGCGTCGTCGGACGCTCC
>VAZZ01000015.1 GCA_005884715.1 Alphaproteobacteria bacterium
CGCGGGCATTGAGCACGACGGTGGCGCCATGATCGGCGAGCGCCTCGGCCATGGCAAACCCGAGTCCGCGCGAGGCGCCCGTCACCAAAGCGATGCGTCCTTTGAGTGAGAAGCGATCGGTCATGTTCGATTTTTCAGGAGGATGAGGAAAGCAGGCGGGAGTGACCCCGCCTGCCGCGCTTTTCTTACTTGCCGACGCAGGTGGCGGCGGTTTCCGGCGTGCAGACATCGAGACCGGTATAGGTCGGATCGGTCGGGTTGCCCTTGCCGTCCTTCATGTCCTTGAAGAACATCATGGTCTTGTAACCCATCTCGAACGGCCGCTGGCCGACCTGGCCCTTGGACAGGCCTTCCTTCATAAGGTCCATCTGCACCGGGAGCGTATCGGCCACCACAAGCGCAAGCTTGCCGGAGTCGATGCGGTCCTTATATTTGCCGACGGTGGCGCGATAGGCATCCGGGATGAATTGCGGAAAGCCGCCAGTCGGGACGAAAGCGTCGAGATCAGGAAGCTTGCCGAGCGTGTCTTCAAGCTGCTGCACCGAACGCGGGAAGTCATCATCGGTATAGAGGGGGCAGCCTTCGGCCTCGGTCCAGCCATTCTCGCCTTTGAGGCGATCGCCGGGCGATGCCGCCGACTTCTTGCCGGACAGCGTATCGCGAATACCCTGCATGCGTTCATTGTGGTTGGCGGCTGCCGCACCACCCGACTGGATGCAGATCGTGCCGCCTTTCGGCTTCAGTTCCTGCACCCGCTTGGCGAGATTGACGCCAATGTCATAGTTCTTGGTGCCGACATAGGCGATACGCAGATCCTTGTTCTCAGGCAGCACGTCGGAATCCCACGTGAGAACCGGGATGCCGGCTTCCTTCGCCGCCTGCAAGGCAACCGCCATGGCCGCTGCGTTGGCTGGCGATACGGCGATGCCGTCCACCTTCTTGGCGACGAGGTCCTGTACGATTTGCACCTGCTCTTCGCCGCCGCCATGTTCGCCGGGGCCGATATACATGCATTCGAAAGCGCCGTTCGATTCAGACTCGGCTTTCTTGCAGCCATCACGCGCCTGATCGAAGAACGGGTTGTTCATATTCTTCGGCACGAGCGCAAAGGTATATTTCTGCTGGGCCATGGCACCGGCGGCGCCGATGGCCAGAAGTCCGGCGATGATCGCCGTTCCGGTGAGATATTTCAACATAGGGGTTCCTCCACTCTTACATTTTACTGTCTTGTCAACCCGGCGATCCGCTTTCTCCTGCGTTCCGCCGTTCTAGCGGTTCTTCCGGGGCAGAATTCTCTCAATAGTGGCGGCGATCAGGGATTTGCCGCCGCTCTGCATGCCGAGAAGAACCGCGAGAATGATGAAGGCGCCGACAAAGGCTCCTTGCCAATTTGAATCGATGCCTGCCATCAGCAGGGCGTTGCGAATGACTTCGAGCAAGGCCGAGCCGATCACCGCACCAAAGGCGGTGCCGGCCCCTCCCATCAGATTGGCGCCGCCAATGACAGTGGCGGCGATCACCCGCAATTCATAAGACTGACCGACCGCATTGATCGCCGAGCCGCTATAGCCCAGAAGGATGAGAGAAGCGATCGAAGCGGTGAAGGCCGAAAATACATAGGCGAAGAACTTGATCCGGTCGACCGGAACACCGGTCAGCCTTGCGGCCTGCTCATTGCCGCCGATCGCGAACAGGTGACGGCCCCAGGCGGTAAAATTGAAGGCGAATCCAGCGGCCAGTGCGAAGACGACCATGGTCCAGAAATGCGTGGAGAGCTGCGGCAGCCAAGTGGGAAGCCAGCTGTCGGGCGTATGCAATGGCCAGCGCCATTGGCCGATTGCCTTCACAATCGGAGCGTCGGGACCGAATTTGTAGAGCATTTGATTGGCCGAAAAGACGATCGCCATCGAGCGAGCGATCGACATCATGCCGAGCGTCACGACAAAGGACGACATCCCGACATAGGCGACGAAGAAGCCATTGACGGCGCCGCAGATGAGGCCTGCGGCAAGGCCCATGCCGAAGGCGATGTACCAGGGATATTCCCAGGTGAGGAAGAGGCCGCTGACGATGGCGACGAGGCCCATGATCGAGCCGACCGAGAGGTCGATGCCGCCAGTGATGATGACCACCGTCATGCCGACAGCCATGATGCCGAACAGCGCGAAATTGCGGCACATATTGGCGAAATTCTCAACCGTGCCAAAGGCATGGGGCTCGTAGAGCGCCATGCCGAGATAGAGCACGACCAGCGCCACCGCCACCCAGAAGGGCTGACTGGCGAAGAGCTTGTTCAGCCAGGTCTGCTCGCGGTTCTGGGCGATGTCGGAGATCTGGGCGTGATCGGTTTGCGCGATGGCCTGAGCGTTTTTAGGCGTCACGGATCGCTCCCGTTATCAAGCCGGTGATCTCTTCCGGAGATGTTTTTGCGGTATGCTTGTCGGCGACCTTGGTACCACGGCGCAGCACCATGATGCGGTCGCTCACGGCAAAGACGTCTGGCATGCGGTGGCTGATCAGCATCACGGTTACGCCTTGCGACTTGAGGCGGCGGATGAGCTCCAGCACTTCCGCCACCTGGCGCACCGAAATGGCGGCCGTCGGTTCGTCCATCAGGACCAGCTTGGCCTTCGAAAGTCTGGTCCTGGCAATGGCCACGGCCTGACGCTGGCCGCCCGACATCTTGCGCACGAGGTCGCGCGGCCGGGTCTCGGATTTGAGCTCGCTGAACAATTCGGCCGAGCGGTCGATCATCGCCTGCTTGTCCAGGATGCGGAACGGCCAGATGCCTTTCTTGACCTCACGGCCCAGAAACACGTTCTCGGCTGCGGTGAGATTGTCGGCGATCGCCAAGTCCTGGTAGACGACTTCGATGCCCTTGCCGCGCGCTTCGATCGGCTTGTGGAAGTGGCAGATCTCTTCTTCGACCGCGATCTCGCCCTCGCTCGGCGGGAAGTTTCCGGCGATGAGCTTGACCATGGTGGACTTGCCAGCGCCATTGTCGCCCATAAGGCCGACGACTTCGCCAGGTTCCAAGGTAAAGCTCACTTCGCTCAGCGCCTTGATGGCACCGAAGTTCTTCGACACATTGCGCACATCGAGCAAAGCCAATCGGGTCCTCCCATCGTGCAGGGCTCTTGCCGGCCTGCTTGCGAAACCACCCAGCCGGAATTTTGCATGGCTTCAGCGGAATTGTCGAGCGGCTTTGCGCCTTTGCGGCATATTTGTCATACTAAAGACAATCCGTGAGATTTTGCATCTTATCCTTCGTCATCCAGGCAAAAGCTGGGATTCCTGAATAAGCGCAGCCTCGGCCTTCGCCGGAGTGACGGCTAATCGGCGGCGTCGGCGAGTTTTTCCAGATTCTGGTCGGCGCGGCGGGTCGCCGCCTCGAAGCGCTCTTCCATCGTCTGCATGTTCTTCTTCGGCTCCTGATAATAGGCCGTCAGCTTGAGGAGAGACACGAAGCTCTTGTTGAGCAGACGGCCCCAGAATCTCATCGGACGGTCAAAGTCGAACAACAGGATGACGCGTTCGTCATCCGTGTCGTTCCACACTTCATGGTCATAGGTGTCGTCGAAGACGAAGATCTCGCCCGGACGCCAGACCTGGATCTTGTCGCCGACGCGCATGCGGCACTTCTCGGCGTCCCTTGGAATGATCAGGCCCAGATGCGAGCGCAGAATGCCCTTGGAGACGCCGCGATGGGCCGGAATATGGTAACCCGGCCCGAGAATCGAGAACCAAGCGGTCTGCAGATTGGGGATGCTCTCGAGGATCCTGGTAGTGAGGGGCGCCTGGCGGCAGTTCTTCTCCAGCTTGGTGCCGAAACCATAGAGAATGAAAGTTCGCCAGTTGTTGCCCACGGCGATGCGCTTCTGGTCGCGTGATACATCCTGGAACAAAGGCACTGCTTCACGATATTTGAGGATCTCATCGATTTCGGCGCGAATGCCCTGCCAATTCTCGACGAACGGCTTGAGGAAGGGGAAATCCTTATTGTCATGGATTGGCATGTCGCCGACCAGCGACTGGCGTCCAAGAAAATCAGCGAGATTGCGGATGAGGCTTCTGCCGAGTTTTTTGATCCTCTTGCGCCGCTGCTTCTTCAGCTTTTCGCCCAGCGTCAATTCGGTATTGGCCATTCTGTCCTCTTGAACCATTGAAGGCGTCCTTACGGATGCCCCTCCATATAGCATTCCAACCTGGCTTTCACCTTATCCTGCGCAAGGGAAATTGGCTCAGGCTGGCCTTCGTGCTGGCTCTGGCGCTATGGGATGTCCGTTGAAGAGCTATTTAGGGCAAATGTGGGTCAGAACGCAACTTAAGATCGGATGGTGGGACCTCCTTGCCGGAGCTTGGAACTGTTTTAAATCAAAGGATCGCGAGACCTTGCGGCGCGGGGTCGAGAGCTTCTTCGCCGACAATGATGACACTATTGTAGCCTATTCGGTGCGTTCCGGCTTCGACCTCCTGATCCAAGCGCTGGAGCTCGAGCCTGGTGACGAGGTGATCTTCTCCGCCCTCAATGTGAAGGGTATGGTCAGGGTCGTGCGCGATGCTGGCCTGGTGCCGGTGCCGGTCGATCTCGACCGCGGGTCCATAGGCCCCAACCTGGAAAAGCTCCAGGCGGCGATCACACCCAGATCGCGCGTATTCGTCGCCGCCCATCTGTTCGGGACCAGGCTCGATCTCGACCCGCTCTTCGAATTCTGCCGCAACAAGGGGATCATCGTGGTCGAGGACTGCGCCCAGGCGTTCAACGGGAGGGTCTATCCCGGCAGTCTGAAGGCGGACCTCAATATGTTCTCGTTCGGTCCGATCAAGACGTCGACGGCGCTCGCCGGCGCGCTCATCGGGGTGCGCGATGACAGCTTGCGCGGCCGCATGCGGGCCATCCAAGCCACCTATCCGGTGCAGGCCAATGCCAAGCATCTGAAGCGCATCGTGCAATTCATGGGTCTGAAGCTCATCACTTCGCGACTCATTCTCGGAGCGATCTACAAATATTACCATTCGCGCGGGCAGGACTATGAGGATGCGCTCGCCGATCGGGTGCGCGATGTGGCGCCGCTCAAGACAGCGAAGAACCTGCGCTTCCAGCCTTCGACCGCGATGCTTGCCCTGCTGAGCCGACGGCTCGAGGAGTTCAACATCCAGGCGATCCGTGTGCGGACGAACAAGGGCGAGAAACTGCGCGACATGATCGGTGCCTCGGTGGCGATGGCGGCCCAGGCCAATACCCATCATGACTACTGGGTGTTCCCGCTGGTGGTTGACGAGCCGCGCAAGTTCATCGATGGATTGCGGGCGGAGGGCTTCGATGCCGCCGATCTGCTGCGCTCGCAGCACATTGCGGCGCCCAAGGACCGCCCCGAACTCGAGCCGCAAATCGCCGCCGGCGTCATGCGCGATCTGGTGGTCATTCCCTGCTACGACACGATGCCGGATGAGGAGTTGAAGCGCCAGGCGGAGGTGATCAAGCGC
>VAZZ01000204.1 GCA_005884715.1 Alphaproteobacteria bacterium
GCTTGTCGCTTTCCTTCTTGATGACGCCTTCGAATGCATCCTGTGTCTCGGCGATCACGATATCGCCGGGCTCGATCGCCAGCACCGGCTTTGCATAAGGTCCATAGACGTAATTGTATTTGCACTGCTTCGCGACGGTCAGCTCATGCGTCTTTCCCGCTTTTCCGTGTGCCACACCCTTGCGCGCCATGTAGCTCGATTGCAGCCAATTACCCATCTTTGCCTCCGCTCTATCTGCCTTCAAATGGACAGATGCTGACTAAGTGCCTGTGTGTCCATGATGGTACTAGCGGTATTCGCTGACCTTGTATTGGGCGCGCTCGAGCCATGCCGGATTGATATCGACGCCCCATCCTGGCTGGTCGGAAATTCGCACGCAGCCATTTTCGACTTCATAGGGGTCTTCGACAAACAAGCCGTCCTGCCAGGGATAGTAGTCAAGCCCTTCTATTGAAAGCTCGAGATATTTTCCGGCATTCTCGATGGCAGCGATCAAATGCATGGTGCACAAGGTGACGAGCGAGAGATTGGCGCTGTGCGGCGTGCAGGCAAGACCGGCTGCTGCACCCATGCGGGCGACATGCAGCGAGCGCGTCATGCCGCCCAGATACATGACATCGGGCTGGATGATGTCGACCGCGCCCATGCCGATCATCTGGCTCCAGGCAGTGAATTCGCAATCCTGCTCGCCGCCCGCCACATCGAGAGCCAGGGCGTCACGTACCTCTTTCGTCTGGGCGAATTCCCAGTAGGGGCACGGTTCTTCGAAATGGCCGATGCCTTCGCTTTCGAGCATGCGCCCGACCTCTATGGCGCGGGCAGGTGAGAAGCCGGAATTGGCATCGACAAGCTTGTCGACATCATCGCCAAGCGCTTTGGCGACCATCGGCACGATGGCCTCGGTGCGGCCCGGCCATTCATCGCGGTCGCGGCCGCATTCAGCGCCGACCCGCCATTTGAACGCGGTAAACCCCTTCTCATCGCGCAGCTTCAGGAAACGGCGCGTCTCGTCCTCAGGCGTAATGTCACGCTTCATGGAAGAGGCATAGGCTCTGAGCTTTCCCGGCTTGCCTCCCAGGAGCGACACGACCGGCTTGCCCTCAAGCCTGCCGCGCAGATCCCATAGGGCAGTATCGAGCCCCGTCATGGCGCGCCTCAGATAAGAGCCGGGGAATTTGTGCTCCCGTTCGTTGATGAGATCGAGCGTCGGCGCGAAGTCGATCGCGTCGGTGCCAAGGGCATGACGCGCGACTTGTCGGTGGAAGATCTCGGCTGTGATATCGGCATTGTAGGTAGAGACCTGCCCCCAGCCTTCATCGCCGGTATCGGTGGTGACGCGGACAAAGCCGACAAATTCATTGGCAAATGTTTCGAGCTTGGCGATGATCATGCGGTCATATTCCAGTCAATGGGGTCTTCCCCTAAGCTCAATTTTGTGGGATCGGCAGAGTACTGTGACAGCAGGACGGCCATGGTCAAACGAGCAGGCGGCATATTTCCGCGGGGCCTGCCTTAGGTCTGAGAGCGATGATCGTCAAGGGTGACATGAGATCGGGAGAACGTCTTATAGCGGTCTTCACCAACGCGACCGCTCTACCAATGGTTGGATGATGAAGGAATGCGACTATATCATTGTCGGCGCGGGCTCCGCTGGTTGTGCAGTGGCCGGACGGTTGAGCGAAAGCGGCAAGTATCGTGTGCTGCTCCTCGAGGCTGGCCCGTCCGACCGCAATTTCTGGGTCAGGATGCCGATTGGCTATGGCCGCACCTTCTACGATTCCCGTGTCAATTGGATGTATGAGACGGAGCCCGTGGCGGGTTTTGCCGGACGCACGAGCTATTGGCCGCGCGGCAAGGTCCTTGGCGGCTCGAGCTCGATCAATGCCATGGTCTATTCGCGCGGCCAGGCTTCCGATTTCGATGAATGGGAGGCTCTTGGCAATGAAGGCTGGGGCTGGGCCCAAGTGCTCCAGACCTACCGCAAGCTCGAGGATCACGATCTGGGATCAAGCGAATGGCATGGCAGCGGCGGCCCGCTGCATGTCACCACCATCGATGATGAGGCTCATGCCCTGAGCCGCCTCTTCATCAAAGCCGCAGAGGAAACGGGGCTCGCCTTCAACCCCGATCTCAATGGCGGCACTATCGAGGGGGTCGGGTTTTATCAGATCACCACGCGCAAGGGCTTTCGCGAATCCGCTGCAACGGCCTATTTGCGGCGGCCGCCGCGCAATCTCGAAATTCTCACCAATGCCCAGGCGACGCGGATCATCTTCGCAGGGCTCAAAGCGACCGGCATATCCTATCAGCGGGGCGGCGCAACGCACGAAGCGCGCGCGCGAAGGGAAATCATCCTCTGTGCAGGCTCTGTCGGCTCGCCGCATCTTCTGCTTATGTCGGGAGTAGGGCCGGCGGAGGTCCTGCGCCGCCACGGCATTGCCGTGGTGAGCGACCGCGCCGCTGTCGGGCGTAATCTCCAGGATCACCTCTGCTATGATTTTACCTACCGCACCCATGCGCCGAGTTTGAACAATGTGTTGCGCTCCTGGCACGGCAAGCTTCGGGCTGGACTGCAATATGTGATGACGCGCCGCGGTCCCCTGTCCTTGAGCCTCAATCAGGCGGGCGGCTATTACCGCTCGCAGTCTTGGCTCAAGGCGCCGGACATCCAGCTCTATTTCTCGCCGCTGACTTATGAGAAGGCGCCACCCAAGACCAGGCCCTTGATGTCGCCTGATCCGTTCCCCGGTTTCTATACCAGCATCTCGCCCTGCAAGCCGAAAAGCACGGGTCATCTGGAAATCGCTTCACCCGATTGGCACGTCCATCCAGCCATCCATCCCAATTATCTTTCTGAGCCAGAGGACCTTGCCACTATGGTCAGGGCTGCGCGGTTCTTGCGAAAACTCGGGGAGGCGCCGAGCCTTGCCGCCGTGATCGATGGCGAACTCAAGCCCGGCAAGTCCGTCACAACCGATATGGATCTGGCCGAAGACATTCGCAACCGGGCCTATTCCGTGTTCCATCCGGTCGGCACATGCCGGATGGGGCCTGACGCTTCATCCTCGGCCGTCGATCCCCGATTGCGTGTCCATGGTCTAATGGGCTTGCGTGTCATCGATGCCTCGATCTTTCCGACCATCACCTCGGGCAATACCAACGCGCCCGCGATCATGGTCGGCGAGAAAGGCGCGAGCTTCGTTCTTGAAGCGCAAAAATAGGCAAAATCAGTAAGTTGAGAGCAGGTGGGAATCGAACAGGCCGAAGCGATGATCACCTTGATGCGCACCGGCTGGGGCCGGGAGAATCCGGCCTTCGGTCAGGTGTTCGCTTCGCTTCTGCTGCCGGGCGGAACGCCCGAACAGATACAGTGGTTCAACGATCTGCAGAAGGCTCATGCTCCATTGCAAGGATGATGCGACGCAGTCCTTTGCCGAAGCCCAGATTCCGCGAGGAGGCCGGGCGTTTCCTGCGCGAGGACGCCTGACCAGTATTATCCCGGGTTGTGGCAGGAAAACCGGTGACCGGCGTCTATCTGTTCCTTGGGCGCTTGCTGCTTGCAGACGGCGAGGCTGAAAATACAGCGCGGATGGAATTCGCAGCCCGAGGGCCGCTTGAGAAGACTTGGCGTCTCGCCCTCCACTTCGATTAGAGGTGCGGAGTGATCGGGATCGGGCTTGAGATTGGCCGACAGAAGTGCTCGCGTATAGCGGTGGCGCGGTGCTGCGAAGATCGCAGCCGTATTTCCCTCCTCGACGATACGGCCGAGATACATGACCGCCATCCGATCCGCCACATGGCGCACGACATTGAGATTATGGCTGATCATCAGGAAGGTGGTGCCGAATTTCGCCTGCAGGTCGCGCAGGAGGTTGAGAACCTCGCCCTGTATCGAGACGTCGAGACCGGCCGTCGGTTCATCGGCGATCACGAGCTTGGGCCGCAGGGCCAAGGCGCGTGCGACGGCGACGCGCCGCGCCTGTCCGCCCGAAAGCTGATGCGGATAGCGCTCGGCGAAATGAGCCGGCAGCCCGACATCCTCCAGCAAGGCGATGATCTTGCGCTCGATGCCGGCCGTCTCGCCATGCACCGTGAACGGTTCGGCGAGGGTCGAGCGCACTTTGAGCCTCGGGCTCAGCGAACCCAGCGGATCCTGGAAGATCATGGCGATTTCCCGCCTCACCCGACGCAACCGGTTTTCGCTCAAGCCCGAGATCCGCTCGCCATTGAATTCGATTCGACCGCCATGAGTGGGAACAAGGCCGACAATTGCCCGCGCCAGCGTGGTCTTGCCGGATCCCGATTCCCCCACCAGCGCATAGGTCTTGCCGGCCTCAAGTGCGAAGGAGACGCCCGCCACCGCTTCGATGAATCGCGGCTGTCCTGACAATCGTGCGGCAAGCCGGTTTGCGGCCGGAAAGCGGATGGTGACGTCATTCACCGTGAGCAGCGGCTTCATGGATTGGCAAGCTCGCGGGCTTTGTGGCAGGCCGCCCGATGGCCCGCTCGAATGGTTTCGACCGGCGGCCTTTCGCTGCAGCGCTCGAACCGGTCCGGGCATCTTTCGCGGAAGATGCAGCCTTTGGGAATGTGGACGAGATCCGGCAGGTCGCCGCCGATTGTCGGCATCACCGCTCTGAGCTCCAGGATGCGGCCCGGATCGCATTCCAAGAGCTTGCGCGTATAGGGGTGGCGCGGGTCTCGGAAGATGTCGCGCACGCTCCCCTGTTCAACGACTTCGCCCGCATACATGATGGCGACGCGCTCGCACAGTTCGGCGACGGCGCCCAGATGATGAGAGATGAACAATACCGAGCAGCCGATATCGCGCTGCAATTCCCTGAGCAGGCGGATCACCTGGACTTCCAGCGTCGCATCGAGCGCCGTGGTCGGCTCATCGGCAATGAGGAGATCGGGCTCGGTGAGAAGGGCCATGGCGATACAGATTCGCTGGCGCATGCCGCCCGAGAATTGATGCGGATATTGCCCGAGGCGTTTTTCGGCATCGGGCATCCTCACCTTTTCCAGGAACTCCACTGTTCTTCGCTGTTTCTCACGCGGGCTGCTGTTGCGCCGGTACTGGATGGCGGTCATTTGCGTGCCGATCGACAGGACCGGATTGAGCGCCGTCATCGGATCCTGGAAGATCGTGGTGATGCGCTCGCCGCGCAGCCGCCGCAGGTCTCTGTCGGCCATGCCGACAATGTCCTCGCCGGCGAATCTTATATGTCCGCTGAGCGCACAGGTATTGGCGGGCAAGAGGCCGATGATCGAATTGATCAGGGTCGATTTTCCGCAACCCGATTCGCCGATGACGCCGACGATCTCGCCTTTGCCCATCTTGAGCGAGACATTGCGCAGCGCCTGGAGATCGCCGCGCGGGGTGCGGAAGGAAACGGAGAGATTGTCGATATCGAGGAGGCCTTCCGGCTCAGCCATCTTCAGCCATCCCTGCGCAAACGCGGATCGATGATGGGCAGTCCGCCGGCGATCGCCGGCCACGAGCTTTCCCGGATGAAGGCATAGCCGTCATTGAGGATCGAGCCCCAGGACGGTGTCGGCGGCCTGACCCCCAGCCCCAGAAAGCTCATGCCGGCCTCGATGGTGATGACCACCGGGTTGTCCATGGACACCAGGATGACCAGGGGCCCACTGAGATTGGGCATGATGTGGATGGCGAGGATGCGCCAGGGCCGCGCTCCCAGGGTGCGCGCCGAGAGCACGAATTCGCTCGACTTGAGCGACATGGTCTGCGCCCTGACCACGCGCGCATAGCCAGGGAGCATGGCGAGCACCACGACCAGGATGACGGCGCCGAGGCTGGGTCCGGTCAGTGTCACCAGCGCCAGAGCCAGCATGACGGTCGGAAACGAGCGCAGCGAATCGAAGAACAGCAACAGGAGCGAATCGAGCCAGCGCGGCCCATAGCCCGCGATCATGCCGAGCAGCAGCCCGCCGATGAAGGAGATGCTGGTGGCGATTGAGGCGACGCCGAGCGCGATGCGGGCGCCGAACAATACCCTGGTGAAAAGATCACGGCCGAGATGATCGGTGCCGAAGAGATGGCTGAGGCTCGGATCGAGAAACCGCTCCCGCATGGCGAGCTTCGCCGGATTGTAGCCGGTGAACCCGGCGAAGAGGGCACCGAGGACGATCAGAACGACGAGCGTGATGCCAAGCGCGCCCATTGGCTCGCGGATGATCCGGCCGAAGGTGCTGTCGCGCAAGCGCCCGGCGCTCCGGGGTTGGGTATCGTCAAAGAGCTGATCGGACACGGGGATCGAGCCCAGCCGCAATGAGATCGGCTGCCAGGGTGCATAGGACATAGAAGCCGGTGGTGATCATGACCGCACCCATGACCACGGGATAGTTGCGGGTACTGATCGCATCGAAGATCAGGCGGCCGACCCCAGGGCGGGCGAAGACGATTTCGGCGAAGACGGCGCTCGATATCATATTGCCGACACCCATACCGAGAATGACGATGGTCGGGATGATGGCGATCTTCAGCGCATATTGATAGGTGATGGTGCGTTCCTGGAGGCCGAAGGCCCGCGCCAGTCGGATGTGGTTTTCGCTCAGCACTTCGAGCATCGAGGCGCGCACCATGCGCGCCAGATAGCCGACCCAGCCGAGGCCAACCGCGAGGGAAGGAAGTACCAGGTGATAGAGCTGGTCGAGGGGGGCACCGGTGTCGCCTGCCCCGATCGTCGGGAACCAGCCCAGTCTCACAGAGAACAGCAAGAGGCCATAGACGGCGACCACGAAGGACGGCAGCGCGATGGAACTCACCGACAGCACGCCGACGATGCGGTCGGCGAGGGATCCCCGATAGACCGCGGCGAAACAGCCGAGCGGTATGCCGAGCAGCGCCGACCAGCCGATGCTGGTGGCGATCAAGGCTAGCGTATAGGGGAGCTGCTCGACGACGGTGATGAGGACCGACCGGTTGGTCAGCACATCGGTGCCGAGATCGCCAGTCAGCACGCGGCCGAAGAAGCGGGCGATCTGGATAATCGCCGGCTGATCGAGGCCCATTTGCTGCTTGAAGAGCTCGCGCATTTCGGGTGAAGCGAGCGGCCCCAGAAGGACCGCCGCTGGGTCGCCGGGAATGAACTGGATCATGCTGATCAACAGGATCAGCGAGATCGCCGTAATGATGACGGCAAGACCGGTGCGCTTCAGGGCATAGGCGAGCATCGCGCGACCCTCACCCTGAGGTGGCCGCGAAGCGGCCCTCGAAGGGTCTGTTCCAACAGACCCGCTCTCTCCGGATGGATGCTTCGAGGCTCGCTTCGCTCGCACCTCAGCATGAGGATGTTATTAGAGATGATTTTGCTGACGAACATCACTCTCTAAGAACTGGCCTTGAAAGCGTGGAAGATCGGATTGCCATTGGGCATCAGCGCCGGCTCGATCTTGTCGCTATAGCCGATGCCCGTTACCCCGTGGGTGAGGAAGACATAGCAGCCCGATTCTTCCATCAGGTCCTGCATATGCACATACATCTCGGCGCGCTTTGCCGGATCCTGCTCGATCTTGGCCTTCTTGTTGAGCTCACCATATTCGGGACTGTTGAAGCGCTCCCAGTTCCATACGCCGATCTGTTCCGGCGTGAACCAGTCGGTGGCGAAAGAGGGGTCAGGCTGCATCGAGAAACGGTTGACGATGAGCTGGATCTTCTTCCACGCATCGCCGGACTTCTGATCGCCGAGGCTCCAGAATGTGCCTGAATCATGCTGCTGGATCGTGGCGGTGACGCCGATCTCGGCGAGATTAGCCTGGATCGCCTGCGCCGCACTCACTTGCTCCGTCTTGTTCAGGATGTCGATCGTGCATTCGAAGCCTGAGCCCAGGCCCGCTTTGTTCAGGAATTCGCGCGCCTTGTCCGGACTGTAGCTGTAGATATTCTTTTCACGATGGCCGATGAGTCCCGGTGCGATAATGCCGGTGGCAGGTTCTGCCGCCCCGAAATAGGCCGCATCCAGCACGCTCGGTACGTCGATCGCATGCTGGACGGCCCGGCGCACCTAGAGCTTGTCGAAAGGCGGGGCTTCCAGATTCATCCCGAGCCACACATAGGCGAGTGATGGCTTGACTGTGATCTTGCCGCCCTTGGGCGGTGTCTGGCGGAAGCGCGGAATGGAGCTCGGCGAGATCCAGGTATAATCGAGATCGCCGGCTTCCAAAGCGAGCTCGGCGGTCTTCTCGTCCTCGATCGGAATGACTTGGACTTCGTCGAATTGTGGTGCCACGCCCTTCCAGTCGGGATTGCGCGCCAGGATGAGGCGCTGTTTCGGCTGCCATTCCTTGATGAGATAGCGCCCGCATTGCGCCGGCGGCTTGGTATCGAACTTGCCGCCTACCGCCTCGACCGCCTTGCGTGAGACGATGCGGCCGGAGCCAAAGACGAGGCCCACATTCCACAAGGGCGGAAACGGCGCCTTGAGGACGATGGTGCCGGACTTCTCGTCTTTCACATCGACATGATCGAGTGCCTCCCAATCGCCTTTGTAGACAGCGTCGAGCTTGGGATCGATCATGCGCTCGAAAGAGAATTTGACGTCATCGGCAGTCACCGCGCCATGGCCGTCCGTCCATGTCAGGCCGTCCATGAGGGTAAATTCGATATGGGTGGGGTCGGTCTGCTCGAGACGGCTCGCCGCGTCGAGCTTCCATTTCCACACATCGCCGGGCGTCATGTCGGCGAGGCCGACAAAGATATTGCGCATGACGTCGTCATCCGGCGCTGCTTTGCGGAATGCGGGATCGAGACCCTGGATATCGGCGTAGGACCTCACGCGTAAGGTCTTACCGTCCGCGGACAAAGCGGCCTTCTGATAGAAGGCTGGCGACAAGCCCGCCGCGGCCATGGCGGCGAGAATCTGACGTCTTGATAGATTTGCTCCACTCATGGTCCGCTCCCTGTTTTCATCGGATTTGCGTAGCACAGGATGCGCCAATTCAAGCGAGCTTGGCAACCGTTCTCCTTCTCCATAGGGAGAGGGAAATTCACAAGTGATCGCGCGGTATCCGATAGGACCATTCGCGTGAAAAGGGGACGTTGTCCCCCTCGCGGGCAACGAGCTTGCCGGTCAGCACCAGCTCGGTGCGGGTGACGCTCATCGCGGTATGCGTTTCGATCGCGATGTGGAAATTGCCGCGCCGATATTCCTTGCGCCAGCTCATTTCCGCCGTTGCCGATAGCGGATCCTTCGGGTTGATGCGGTAGATGCGTTCGGCCCTGGCGCCATAGGTCCAGTTGAAAGCATCGACCTGGGTCAGCCCGTCATCCTGCAAACGGTACATTTCGACATCGCCGGATTTGAGATCGCGGGTGACGGTGAAGGCACTGGTGCCCTGGCGCAAGGACGTCTTGCGCAAGGCGGGCGCGTTCTCCGCCGGTTCGAAGGGCCGCAATCCGGCATCTTCCGGGCACTCCGGCCTGACCGGCAGATCGAGATGGCTGGCACCGGTCGCGACCGTCAGCGTCACTTGTTCGGGCGATGGCCAGACGATCGGCCAATAGGCGCTCGACAAAGCGAGGCGCAGCCGGTTGTCCGCCCCGATGCGCTGGCCGCAATCATTCAGAGGGATCGCGACGCGATATCG
>VAZZ01000205.1 GCA_005884715.1 Alphaproteobacteria bacterium
CGATCTGACAGCCGTCAAGGCGAAGATCAAGGCAAAGGACTATGCCGGCGCCCTGGCTGAACTTCGTGACATTGCGGAAGATACACAGCAGGCCGACGTCTACAACTTGCTCGGGTTCACTTTGCGCAAGACCGGCGATTATAAGACGGCATTGACCTATTACACGAAGGCGCTCGAGCTCAAACCGGACCACAAGGCCGCGCGTGAGTACCTTGGCGAACTCTATGTCGAAACCGGCGACATGAACAAGGCAAAAGAGCAGCTGGCCTCACTGACGCAATTGTGCCCAAGCGGATGCGAAGAACTCGAGGACCTGCAAAAGGCGATCGACACCAAAGTGACCAAATAAAACGTGGGCAGGCGCAAGCGCCTGCCTACTCTCTCTGGGTTAGGGCCAACTGTGATGACAAGAGAAATCGCCTCGAAGATTCATCTGACAGATGCCATTCTGCTGGCAGGCCGCTTATTGCTCTCACTTATCTTCGTGCATGAAGGTGTCACGCTCGCAATCCATTTCGAAGGCACTGTGAAGGCCATGGCAACGCTCGGTATCGGCCTTCCCCTTGTCGTGGCCATCATAGCGCTCCAGCTGGGAGCAGGGCTTTCCGTCGGTTTAGGGCTGCTGGCGCGTATCGGAGCGGTCTTACTTGGATTGTTCAGCCTGGCAACGGCGGGGCTGTTCCACACGAACTTTGCCAACCAAAATGAACTGATGCATTTTGAAAAAGATCTTGCCATGTCGGGCGGCATGTTCATCCTGGCGGCCGCAGGTGCGGGAGCGCTATCCCTCGATAGGTTTGTTGGAAGGTTCTACAAGGGTCGAGCTTGAGGCAAGGGTGCGCGATATTTCGTGCAATCCCAATGTTATGAGAATAGTTGATGCCTCTTGTCTTTACAGGGCAGCCAGACCGGCACGCGCCACTTGCGCATCCTGGGTCGATTGCATGCCGGACACGCCGATGGCGCCTACGACCTTGCCGTCCTCCAGGATCGGGAGGCCGCCTTCCAGAGGCAGCAAGGTGCCCATTGCCAGCATGCGCAGATGCATGCCGCCCTGGGCGATGGCATCTTCGAACACTTTGGTGGGACGCTTGAAGTTGACCGCCGTCTCGGCCTTGCGCCGGGCGATGTTCACGCTGCCATTCTGCGCATGATCGATCCGGTGCAGCAGGATCAGATGTGCGCCCGTATCCACAATGGCAATGACCATGGGCCAGTCATTGGCATTGGCTTCCGCTTCAGCGGCGGCCGCGACGCGCTTGGCGGCTTCAAGCGTGATCGGCGCTCCATATTGCGGCGGCGTTGTCATTCCATTCTCCCCGAATGTCAGAGTGTCTTGCGGATCGTCTCTTGCGGAACCTTTGCCGTCGATTTCCGCAGCCGGTCTTCGAAGACCGAAACGACTTCCTCGGCCGACTTCACCACTTCAAGCTTGAGCTCGAGGCCCTCGCGGATGAATTTCTCCTGCCGCATGTGCTCGATGAGCGTGATGAGCGGTGCCCAGTAATTATCGATGTCGCAGATGATGATCGGCTTGGCATGCCGGTCGAGCTGCGCCCAGGTGGAGATCTCAACAAGCTCCTCGAGCGTGCCGAGCCCGCCCGGCAGCGCGGCGAAGCCGTCGGCGCGCTCGAACATCGTCATCTTGCGCTCATGCATGCTGGCGGTGACGATGAGCTCGTTCACTTCCGTCAGCATGCGCTCCTTGTTGACCAGGAATTCCGGGATGATGCCGACCACATGACCGCCGCCGGCAATGACGGAACGGGCGACTTCTCCCATGAGGCCGAGGCTGCCGCCGCCATAGACAAGACCGATCCCCAGATTGGCCATGGCGGCGCCCAGCGCCTTCGCTGTCGCCATGTAGACGGGATTTCGACCCGGTCCCGATCCGCAATAAACACAAAGATGCCGCATGATTCTCCTATAGTCATTTGGCCGCGCGACGGCCGCCCGTCAAGCTGACCTTATGTTGCTTAAGCTTTGCAGATTCGCTGCTAATTCATTATCTACATGCGGGAACATGGAACCGCGACAATGAAAAATCCGCTTGCAGTCTTTACCGGAGCCGCGCTGGCGACCCTCACCGCGCTGGCCGGACTCAATATGACGAGCTGGTCACCCCTGCCAGACGACCAGAAAGTCCCAGAAGTCGAGGCTGCCATCCCGCCAGAAGCAAGCCAGGAAACGGTCAAGGTGCCGGAAAAACCCGCCGAAACCGGGGAAATCAAGGTACCCGAAGCCGCAACCCCAGCTGCCGAAACGCCAGCTGACGCGAAGCCCGAACTCGACACCGTCAGGGTCGAAAGCGATGGCCAGGCGGTCGTCGCCGGGCGCGCCAAGCCGGGGGCGGAGATAGCGCTCAAGCTCGGCGATCAGGTGATCGGCAAGGGCATCAC
>VAZZ01000207.1 GCA_005884715.1 Alphaproteobacteria bacterium
ACGTACTTCTTGATGTCCTGGATCACTGGAAAGTTGGCGCCCGCAACGTTGAACCCGGCCGCGATGTACCCCTTCGCGGCGTCGCCCGCGGGGATCGTGTCCTCCTCCGCGCCTGACCACCAGACGCCGATGATATGGTCGCGCGGATAGCCGATCTTGGCCGCGGCCTTCAGCGCGGTCGGATTCATGACCCCCCAGCCCCGCAGGATCACCCAGTCCGGCTTGATCTGTCGGATCTGCAGCCACTGCGCGCCCTGCTCGTTACCGGGGTGTGCCACAGGGATGTGCGTGACGGTGAACCCGTACTTCTTCGCCTGCGCGTCGAGGATCGGGATCGTTTCCTTGCCGTAGGCCGAGTCGTGATAGATGTTCACGATCTTCTTGCCCTTGAGCTTGTCCATCCCACCTTCCTTCGTGCCGATGAACTTGATCTTGGCCGTGTTCTGGGACCAATAGTTGGTGATCAGCGGGAAGACATACGGAAACACCCGCCCGTCGCTGGCATCGGTGCGTCCGTAGCCGAGCGAGATCATCGGGATCTTGTCGGCCGCGACCTTGTCGATCAGCGAATAGGTGATGCCGGTCGACAGCGGGTGAATGACCGTAGCACCGGTCGGGCCTTTGTTCTTTTCGCGCTCGTAGCATTCCACGCCGCGGGCGTTGTTGTACTCGGTCTCGCACTTTTCGTAGGTGATCTTGACCCCGTTCACGCCTCCGTCGCGTGTATTGAGCATGTTCACGTAGTCGATGAAGCCGCCGAAGATACCGGAACCGCCGGGCGCGTACGGGCCAACCCAGTATCCGTTCATCGGAATGAACTGTTCCTTCTGGGCCGTCGCTGCGGTGGCGGCGCCGAGTAGCGCCAGGCCCAACAGGGCCAACTTGACTGCTTTCATAGCCATCCTCCTAAAAAACGCCTCGCGAAGCGAAACGGATCAAGCATTTGCCACAAGTGCCCGATTGTCAATAATGGACCCGGTCTGTGGTCAACATCGTCATCCTCGTGACAATTCCTGTTTATTGCACTGCATCATCTCAATGGGGGAACGGCCAGAGCCGCAATTTCTCCTTGGCGATCTGCCACAGGCGCGCGAGGCCGTGCGGCTCGACGATCAGGAAGAAAATGATCAGGCTGCCGAATATGATCAGCTCCAGATTCGACATCAGCCCGGGCGGCAGCGACAGGCCGAGCGCCAGCTCGAGCGGATGCGCGACGGTGTTGAGGAATATCGGTAGGAGCACGATGAATCCGGCACCGAGGAACGACCCGAGGATGCTACCTGCGCCGCCGATGATCACCATGAACAGCACGCGGAACGACAGATCGAGATTGAAGCCTTCCGGCTCGACGGTGCCGAGATACGCGAATGCATAGAGCGCGCCGGCCACACCGCAGTAGAACGAGCTGATCGCAAACGCCATAAGCTTCGTGTGCAGGATCCGGATGCCGATCACCTCGGCGGCGACGTCCATGTCGCGCACCGCCATCCAGGCGCGGCCGATGGAGCTTCTCACCATGTTCTTCGCGGCCAGCGCGAGCAGCGCGACGATCGACAGCACCAGCAGGTACTTCGAGAGCGGCGAATCGAACGAATAGCCCAGGATTGCCATCTTCTGCGCGTTGATCACCCCCGAGCTGCTGTGGTTCGAGAACCATCCGAACTTGGTCAGCGCCCAGACCACGAAGAACTGCGCGGCCAGTGTAGCCACCGCCAGATAGAAGCCCTTGATGCGCAGGCTGGGCAATCCGAACACGATGCCGACCAGCGCCGCGCACACCCCGGCCAGCACGAACGCAACCAGCAGAGGAATGCCGGGCACGCGGAGGATGAAGTTGTACGCTGCAAACGCGCCGACCGCCATGAACGCCGCGGTGCCGAGCGAGAGCTGGCCAGCGTACCCGGTGAGGAGGTTCAGGCCGAGTGTTGCCAGCGCAAAGATCAACAGCGGGATGAGGATCGCGGAGAGCCAGTACCCGTTCGCGATCGCCGGCACGACCAGGAAAGCGAACGCAAGCAACACCGCAACGGCGATCCGATCCTGGCGGATCGGAAAGATCTGCTGGTCCTCGGCGTATGAGGCCTTGAACTGGCCGGCTTCTCTATAGAGCATAGCCGCTAGACCCGGTCAATGTGTTTCTCACCGAACAATCCTTCCGGGCGGACGAGCAGGAAGAGCAAGGCCAACACATAAGGGAACCAGCCCTCGATGCCGCCGCCGACGTACGGCCCGAAGTAGACCTCCGCCAGCTTTTCGCTGGCCCCGATGATCAGCCCGCCGACGATTGCACCGGGTATCGATTCGAAGCCGCCGAGGATCAGGACCGGCAACGCCTTCAGCGCAAGAAAGGTCAGTGCGTACTGCACGCCGTTGCGCGCGCCCCACAGGAGCCCTGCCACCAGCGCAACGAAGCCCGCGACCGACCAGACGATGCCCCAGATCTGCTGCAGCGGAATCCCGACGGCGAGCGCAGCCTGATGATCGTCGGCGACCGCGCGCAGCGCGCGGCCGATGCGGGTGCGGCTGAAGAAAATCGCGAGCGAGGCGACCAGCGCTGCGGCGATGCCGGCGGCGACGATATCGAACTTGGATACGTTCAAGCCCGTCGCGTCGCTGATCCATTCCAAAGGCTCGTCCTGGATGCCCAGATCGAGGTTGTGCGGCTGCGAACCCCACAACAGCTGCGACAGGCCCTCGAGCAGAAAAGTGAGCCCGATCGTCGCCATGAACAGCGTGATCTGCGGCTGGTTGACCAGTGGCCGGAGCACGATCCGTTCGGTCAACAGACCCAGAACGATCATCGCGCCGAGCGTAGCCAGCAACGCCAGCCAGAAATTGAGGCCCATCTCGTGCAAGCCGACGAACGTCGCGGCGGCGAAGAACACCATCGCGCCCTGCGCGAAGTTGAACACGCCCGACGCCTTGTAGATCAGAACGAAGCCGAGCGCGACCAGCGAATACATCACGCCGGAAAGGAGGCCCCCGAGCAGGACTTCGAAGAAGAATTGCATGCGTAATTAACCCAAAAAATTCCTTAAGGCAAAGGGCGCGAAGTACGCAACGACATCTTCATGCGGCGACCTTTGCGTCCTGTGCGACGAAGCTTTGCTTTTTTCCACCCTTCAATGCGCGACGCCC
>VAZZ01000208.1 GCA_005884715.1 Alphaproteobacteria bacterium
GTAAAGCAGCGCCAGGAAAGCCTCGAAATCTATGAGAAGGCCGGACGCGACGAACTCGCCACCCAGGAACGCGAGGAAATCCAAATCATCCAGTGCTATATGCCGAAACAGCTTTCGGATGCGGAAGTGGAGTCGGTCATTGCCGCCGTCATCAAGGAAACCGGCGCCACATCAGTCAAGGATATGGGCAAGGTCATGGGAGCCCTCAAGGCGAAATATTCTGGCCAGATGGATTTCGGCAAGGTGGGCGCGGTGATCAAGGGTCTGCTCGGTGCCTGATGGACCCATGGAACCGCCGCCATTATTATTTTATTGATATATATTCGAATGTGGCCATCCACGATTTTTCGCCTCCAATAATATCAATGAGTTAGCCTCGGCTTGGCCCCTCGGGACAGCGAAAAAAGGATTATTTCTTCCCTGAGATCGCTGGATGGCTTCGCTGTCAGATTTCCCGGAAGTTCCGGCAGAGCCTCGACACGGCTTCCCATGCTGGTATTTCCCAAATCTCACGGATTGGCGCGCGATTGCAAGGACGAACCCACCGGCAGCATCAGCGCCCCGCCGGCATGGGCGCAAGTTGCGCCTGCTACCTGCATGGCTTCCTGAAGACAGTCACGCCACGCGCCGGCATTCTCAGGCATTCCCTGGCGCAGAATGAAGCTGATCACGGTGGCGAGTGTCGCATCGCCGGCCCCCATCGTGTCGATGATGGGGCTTGTCCGGGGGGCGGCGCCCGCCGAAACGGAGGCGCCCGATTTCGTGTGAATGCTGGCTCCGTCAGCGCCATGGGTATGCAAAACGGTTGCGACGCCGAGATGGAAGAGCCGCGTCACCGCCGCCTTCCGCTCGCCGGCATAGAGCAAGGCAGCATCCTCATCGCTTATTTTGACGAGCGCTGAGTGAGCCATCGCTTTCTCGGCACCTCTGCGAAAGGCCGCCATGTCATTGATGAGCCTTGGGCGCGGATTGGGATCGATGATGACCAGTCCGGTCGCTTGTCTGAGCGCAGCGACAAGAGCGTCGGCCTGTCGGGCATCGTCGAACGGGAAGGAATTGACTGCCACCGCCGAGGCGGTGCCGATCGCCGCCAAGACCTCACTTGTGAAGGCGATGCGCCGCCGGAACATCACCGGCGTGAACTCATAAGTCGGCTCGCCGTTCTTTCGCCGTGAAAGGGCGACGCCGGTGAAATCGACATTTGCTGGATTGAAGATCCGCACACCTTCTTCACGCAGATATCGCTCGATGAGGAAGCCGTGGCGATCGGCGCCGAAGCGGGTCACCAGTTGCGAAATGAGGCCCAGCCTCGCTATGCCGACGGCGAGATTGAGCGCCGCACCGCCCGGAAAATATTCGACTTTGCCGGGCGCAAGCTCGACCGCATCGATGATGGCGTCGCCGATACTCAAGACGGAAGGCATGAATTCATTGCAGATTGGTGTGGCGATGGAGCATCACTCTGTGCGCATCCGGCATCTGGCGTGCCAGGCCGAGTATGACGCTGTCGAGCAGCACCAGGCAGGATTGCTCGAACAGGCTGCCGCCGAATTGTTCGGTTTTTTCGACCGGCACAGGAAGAACGATATCGGCGATCGGGCGATGTGGGCGAAGCCGACGCTCACCGGCGTCTCGCCCGAGCCCGAGATGACGAGGAGCGCATCGCCCTTGCGGATCGAGGGAGCCGAAACCTCGCCGACGAAATGCACCGCGCGTCCGATGTGCATGAAACGCATGGCCGCCATTTGGGCAGCAAGGCCAGAACGGCCCTGGCCTGAGAAGAACCAACGCTGATCAGGATCGCCGAAGGCTTCGACAACACCGGCGAATGCACTTGCGTCCACGCGAGAGAGGAGATCGGCTATTTCCTGTCCCACGGCCAGCCAAGGCCGCGATTGGGCAATCTGTCGCGAATCCATTGTGATACCTCTTTGGGATTGGCGGCTTCCGTGATGGCGCTGCCGACGACGAGAATCTCAGGGCCGACGGCGATGACGGCGGCGAGCGTATCGGGGCCGATGCCGCCTGCGAGCGAGACGCGGAAGCCTCGCTCATGCATATGCTTCACCGCATCGATATGCGCGCTCGACTTGTTACCGGCGAGCCGGGCATCGGTCGGTGAATGGACGGCAACATAGCCGAAGCTCGCGGGGAAGGTTATGCCCGGTGGTAGTAGCTCCGCCTTGCCGGACTCGGTGATCGTATCGACGATGACGGTGGCGCCAAAAGCTTCCGCCCTTTTGCCGACCGTCTCATGGGTGGCGCGCGAAGCGCAGGAGAGGACGGTCATGAAAGCGGCGCCGGCACCGAACACCATATCCGCTTCGAGCTGCCCTCCATCGACGGTCTTGGTGTCGGCCAGCACCATCACGTCTGGACACAGCTCGCGCGCCGTCGTGATGGCGGAGATGCCGAAGCGCTTGAGCACCGGCGTGCCGATTTCGATGATATCGGCGAAGGGCTTCACCTGGGGCAGGAGAGCAAGATGTTCCGGTTTGTCGAAAGCGATCTGCAAGAGCACGATGTGTCCAAGCCTGTTCGAGAGCTTCGCCAGCTCATAGCCGATAAGGCAAAAGCAGTGATCGCTCAAGCTATTGTCGCGCGAGTGCCGCCTTGGAAACAGCGACACTCACCGTCCCGGGTTAATGCGTGGATAAGAAAACCTGATTATCCCAGTCTGGGCCCGTCGATCCATCTGGCCTAGAAAATGCCAGTAACAAAGCGGTCGGCGCGCGTGTGCTCCCGATAGCCTGTGCGGACGATGGCGGCTGCAAGCGTCCCTGTCAATGCACCGCCCAGGACATCGCTGGCATAATGGGTTCCGATATAGATGCGCGAGAAGGTGACGAGCGCAGCGACGGCAAGGAAGCCAAGCCCGACGCGCCGCATGCCATGCAAGAGGAACGCCGCCGCGATGGCGAAGGTCGCCGTCGCATGGTCGGAAGGGAACGAATAATCGGCGCTCCTATCGATCAGGAGGTGAGTTACGCCGCCGTCGTATGGTCGTAGCCGGTGGACGAAGAGAAGGATAAGCTGATTGAACGCGAGGCCCAGAAGGAATGAGAGTCCTGTCGCGACAAGGATGTGGCGAGTGTGCAGCCTGTCGGTCCGCGACCACCATTGTACAGCAACGGCAAGGATTAGAAGTGGAACGCCAATCGCGGAAATCCAGGTCATGAGAAAATCAAATGTGCCGCTCTGTTGCGCCAGGCCGTTGATTGCCTGCGTAAGCGTGATGTCAAGTTCGTACATGGGCGATTCCTAACAGAATTTTGGTCGCAACGCGTCGGATAACAGGAGCACACAGGCCGGCCCTGCATCTCTCCGATCGTGGCGGCAACGAATACAAAACAATGGCCCGGCACTTTCGGTACCGGGCCATCAATGAACCATTGACGGACTGTGTTCTCGGGCTAACTCAGTTCCCTTGGTCTCCTTGCCCGCCGTCACTGTCATCGCTGCCCTGATTGTCGTTATCATCACCTTGATCATCGTTATCATCACCCTGATCGTTGGCGCCCGCTTCGGCGGGTTCAGCCACATCCTCGGTATCGGCTTCCGTCGAGTCGTCAGCGTTGGATGGCTCATCGAAATTATTTATGACAGTCAATGTGCTCTGTGGCGGTTTGGATTCCGCCAATGCGGGAGCGACTGCGATCGCGCAGCCTGCCATGAAAACCGACAGGGCAAAGATGGACGATTTCATATGATTCTCCATGTTCCAGCCGTTCCTAATCTACCGTCAAACGCCAAGGTGACTAAACTATGTTCGCCAATTTACAGATAATAGAAATTGGAGAATTTTATTGAAGTAACAAGAACCTGACGGGGTCGGGGCTCCGCTCGCCACGGCCGGCCTTCGCTTGCGCTCAGCCGCACCTCGCGCCCGCAACGGGGCAGGATAGGCGAGCGGGAAGTGATGATCACACGATCTTCGTCGTGACCTGGATGTTGCCCCTGGTGGCGTGGCTATAGGGGCAAACGACATGGGCCTTCTTTATAAGGTCCTCGGCCTTCGCCTTGTCGATGCCGGGAAGGCTCACATCGAGCGCCACGGTGAGACCGAAACCCTGCTTGTCGTCGCGCTCGCCAATGCCGACATTGGCCGACACCTTGGCGTCGTCGGAGATCTTGACCTTCTCCTTGCCGGCGACGAATTTGAGCGCACCCAGATAGCAGGCCGAATAGCCGACAGAGAACAACTGCTCCGGATTGGTGCCAGTGCCGGACCCGCCCATTTCCTTGGGCAGCGTCAATTTCACATCGACCTTGCCGTCATCGGTGCGGCCCTGGCCGTCGCGTCCGCCAGTGGCACTTCCATGCGCGGTATAGACTGCTTTCATCTAAGCCTCCTTTTGCTGGATCAGAACTATCTCACGCCGGTTTGCGGCTCGCAATCGCGACCCCTGCCGCAGCGATAGCCATGCCAAGCCAGGCCAGAGGCGGCATCGCCTCGCCCAAAATCGGCCAGGCCATCAGCGATGCGACCGGTGGCACGAGATAGAACAGCGATGAGACGCGCGAGACTTCACCCGCCCGGATCATCGCGAGCAGCAGCGTCATCGAGATCAGCGAATTGCCGATG
>VAZZ01000209.1:0-6603 GCA_005884715.1 Alphaproteobacteria bacterium
AGCGAGTACGAGCGTGCTGAACGCGATCAAGCTTCCGGACAGCACGGGAAGGCTTTCGAGCTACACACTTACCGGCACACCGCTTACCATCAGCAAAGGCCCGAAGACCTTCAACCGGGTCGCGTTTGCCGCCGCCCATATCGTCGTCGATCCGCTGAAAGGCGGTGATCCCTCAGGCGCCCCGATCATCGACTGGGACAGGACACTGGCCTTCCGCCATCACTTGCTCGATCTCGGTTTCGGCATTGCCGAAGCGATGGACACCGCCCAGCGCGGCATGGGCCTCGACTGGCCGGGCGCCCATGAGCTCATCCGCCAGTCGCTCGCTTCCGCCAAGGATCGCAAGGACGCCGAGATCTTCTCAGGATGCGGCACCGAACAGCTCGATCCGGCGCAAGCCCGCTCCCTCGATGATGTCGTCACCGCTTATCTGACCCAGCTCCATGCGATCCAGAAGCTCGGCGGACGCATCATCCTGATGGCGAGCCGCGCACTCGCTCGCGTCGCCAAGACACAAGCCGACTATGAAACGGTCTATGCCCGCGTGCTCGCTGAAGCCGATCAGCCGGTCATCCTGCACTGGCTGGGCGACATGTTCGATCCGGCGCTCAAGGGCTATTGGGGTGCTCAAGAATTCGAACCGGCTCTCGAAACCGCGCTCAGTGTGATCGCGAACAATCAGAGCAAGGTCGACGGCATCAAGATTTCGCTGCTGGATGATGGCAAGGAGATCGCCATGCGGCGGCGATTGCCGGCCGGCGTGAAGATGTATACGGGCGATGACTTCAACTATCCCGATCTGATCGCTGGCGACGCGCAAGGCTATTCGCATGCGCTTCTCGGCATATTCGATCCGATCGCGCCCGCGGCATCGCTGGCGCTCGAGAAACTCGCAGGCGGCGACCGGCAATCCTATGCCAAGCTCCTCGCCCCTACCGTTCCCCTGTCGCGCCTGATCTTCCGGGCGCCGACGCAATATTACAAGACGGGCGTCGTCTTCCTTGCTTGGCTCAACGGCTTCCAGGAGCATTTCGTCATGGCGGGCGGCGCCCAGTCGATGCGGCCGATCACCTATTTCGCCGGCATTCTGCGGCTTGCCGACCAGGCGGGGCTGATCAGCGATCCGGAGCGTGCCGTCCGGCGGATGCGCCAGCTCCTGGCGCTCAACGGGATCTAGAATGCGTGATCTCAAAGACCATCCCGAACTGTGCGCCATCAATACGGCGACGCTCGGCTTCACCCAGCCGCTGGAAGCGGTCATCGATGCCATAGCGCGCCATGGTTTCGGCGGCTTGGCGCCCTGGCGGCGCGAAGTCGAAGGCCAGGATGTCGCCGCCATCGCGCGGCGCATAAAGGATGCGGGCCTGAAGGTCACCGGCTATTGCCGCAGCACCTTCATTCCGGCGGCAACGACGCAAGAATTGCGCGCCAATATCGATGCCAACAAGCGGGCGATCGAGGATGCAGCGATCCTCGGTGCTGAGAATTTCGTCATGGTGGTCGGCGGACTTGCCTCGGGCTCAAAGGACGTCGGATCGGCTCGCCGGCAAGTGGCGGAGGCGACCTCAGAACTCGTGGCCCATGGCCGGCGGCACGGCGTCAAAATTGCGCTCGAGCCCCTGCATCCGGTCTATGCGGCCGACCGGTCGTGCCTTTCCACCATCGATGAGGCGCTCGATCTGTGTGACAGCATCGGCCCATCCGCCAACGCAATGCTGGGAGTCTGTCTCGATGTCTATCATATCTGGTGGGATCCCTATCTCGAACGGGCGATCCAGCGCGCAAACGGCCGCATCCTCGGCTTCCATGTCTGCGACTGGCTGCTCAAGACCAAGGATGTGCTCAATGACCGCGGCATGATGGGCGATGGCGTCATCGATATCCCGGCCATTCGCGCCATGGCCGAGCGCGCCGGTTATCGCGGTCTGATCGAGGTCGAGATCTTCTCGTCAGGCGACTGGTGGACACGACCTATCGATGAAACGCTGAAGGTGTGCCGGGAGCGGCTGGACTGCTGCTGATGACAGGGGCCAGGAATCAGAAGTCAGGGGTCAGGATCAGCCTGACCTCTGATCCCTGATATCTGCCCCCTGTCAATCCCATTTCGGCGCCCAGCCGGTCGGCGAGATCAGGCGGCGATTCTGCTTCGATGTCGCGGTGAGCTTGGCCATGTCGGCTTGCGACAATTCGAAATCGAAGATCCGCATGTTGCTGCGGGCGTTTGCCTTCTTCGTCGTCATCGGCAACGCCACGACCCCTTGCTGGACGATCCAGCGCAGGGCGATCTCGGAGGGCGGCCGGCCAAGGCGCTTCGCGATCTCGATCACCGCCGGATCCTTCAGCACAGCGCCGCGGCCGAGCGGGCTATAGGCCGAGAGCACGATGCCCAGCTTTTCAGCTTCCGCGCGGACTCGCGACTGGTCGAGCAGTGCATGAAATTCGACCTGGTTGTTGATCATCGGCTGAGTGGCGCGTTTTAAGTCGAAATCCTCTTCCACCGGCGGCCAATGAATGAGCAGCAGGTCGACATGCTCGACGCCCAGTTTCTCCAGGCTGTCCTGTACCGAATGGATGAAATACCGGCGGCTGAGATTGTCGCGCCCGACCTTGGTCACCAGGAAGATCTCGTCGCGTTTGATCCCGGATCTGGCGATGGCCTGGCCGACGTCCCTCTCATTGTCATAAAGCTGTGCGGTATCGATATGGTGCAACCCCAGATCGAGCGCCATGGCGACGCCGTCACGGCATTCCGCGCCAGTCAGCGGATAGGTGCCGTATCCCAGAAGAGGTATGCCATTGGCCGTCTTCATGGCGCGTTTCTCTCCAAGCCATGCTTTTCACCACCTGCACCATAGTCAACCGATTCCCATTGAGCCAGAGCAATTTGCGCCGGCATCCCCTTGCCGGCGGCCACGACTTCGTTTCCGGCCACCTCACGGTTCGTCCCCGCCCACGCCATCCGGTTCCGGATCCAGTAGAGGGCGGCAGGCGGATTCGAAGACTCGAAGATCGCCTGAAAGAAGCAATTGGAGATGGAAATGCGTTTGATAACACTGGTCGCCGCCGTGAGCGCGGCGTGTCTTGCCGCACCGCTTGCGCAAGCGGCGTCGGTATCGAAGAAGCTCGAGATCGCCGCAGCGCCCGACAAAGTCTGGGCGGCGATCGGCGGTTTCTGCGACATCGGGTCGTGGCTTACGATCGTGGTGAAATGCGAGATCACCGAAGCAGACGGCAAGAAAGTCCGCACCCTGACGACGGGCGATGGCGGCATTCTGGTCGAATCGCTGGAGCGCTGGGACGACGACGGCATGTCCTATACATACCGCATCCAATCCAGTCCGCTGCCGATGGAGAACTATATCTCCACGATCAAGGTATCGGGCAATAGCGAGACCAGCACGGTCGAATGGTCGTCCAGCTTCGATCCGAAAGGTGCCCCGGAAGCCGACGTGGTGAAGACCATCAGCGGAATCTATCAAGTGGGTTTCGATGGACTGAAGAAGAAGCTTTAGGCGCACTCACGCGATGATGGGTTTGGATTGATTAAATCCAAGCCCATCATGATTGGGTCGCCTGATCCCTTACTTCGGATGGTCTCGCGCCATAGGCGCGGCGAAAGCTGCGGGTGAAGTAGGACAGATCGCCGAAGCGATTGATCAGCATGCGATGGGCGCGGGCGAGCCGCTCACCGAGCACGAACTGCGTGAATGTCGTGCCGGCCGCTTCGAAGAGCATCTGGATGTAGCGGGGCGTAACCCGCTGGCGTGCCGCAAGCTCGCCAATCGATATGTCAGAGCCGCGATGAAGCCCGTCGGCGATGTCCGCCTTGATCGCGCATAGACGCGCCGCGCGCAGGCCACGCTCACCGGCCTCAGCCGCCGCGTCACGCGTCGCTCCGACCGCCAGCGCGACAAGGTCATAGACATGAGCCACGACGGTGCGGCACAGTTGCGGACTGGCGAGCACCCTATCATTTTCCAACACGGTCAGATAGTTGTCGAGCAGCCGCAAGGCATCGTTGCGCGGCACGGGACCGAGACGTGTGACATCTAGATCGCGCAGCAGTGGCTTGAGCGGCGCGCGCGGCAGGCCGAGAGCCAGAATCTTCGCCGGCGATGCGAATACGTAGCTTCCGACATGGCCATTGGACAGCAAGATGCTATCGCCCGAGCCAACCGGAATCTCGCGGTTGCGCCGTGACAAGACGCCATTGCCCGTTCGCACCAGAAGGACGAGATCATCATTGCCGTCGGCGACCAAGGTCCGCGACCGTCCCACCCGAAACGGCGAATGCTGCCCTGAGATGATGCCGAGCCCGGGCAATATCCGGATGGTCAGGTCGGCTTGAAAGCAAACGTCCGGCAGCGCCTCGACATCGAGCCGCACGATGCGCTTTATCCCGTCCCGCCAGGCAGCGACCCGGCGAGCTTCGGGCACGCCATGGGTGGAGAGCGGGAATGTGCCGAAGCAATCGCGTGGAGCGCTTGCCTTCGGATCGATCCCCGCCTGATCTCCTTTGGCGTGTCTGCTCTTCATCCCCTGGGCAAATAGGAAATCGTTCCGGCCAGATCGGTGTCATCGATCAGGTGGAAGCGGCTTTCACTGCCACTCTGGCGGGCGGAAACATGCGGCGCGTAATTGGGATCGGTGAGGAAGCCATTGACCGCCTCTGCAGAGGGAAACTCCATAAGCGCGATCAGGCTCGTATCCAAAGGCTTGCCTTCGAGGGTCTTCACATTGCCGCTGCGCGACAGATATTTGCCGCCGTGCTTGTGCACGAGGTCATGTACCGACGCCGCATATGCCGGGACCCACCCGGGATCGGTCACCTTGATATCCGCGATCACGTAAACCGTCATTGTCTTCATCTCCTGCAATCAGTTGTCCGGCACAGGATTGCCCTGTGACTGCGCACAGCCTGACAGCAGAATGGCGGAACATTCCAGTGCAGGAATCGCTACCGCCTAGTACAGTTTCTGCACTGGATGCCTGGCTCGCGCAATCGCGCGAGCGATGAAGACGCTCAATGGACGAGCAAATCCTGTGGCGGTTTCATCGCGCCCGTCATCATCGCGACCGCGTCGGACATGGAGAACTTCTTGGGATCAATGACGGCCAGACGCCGGCCCAGGCGATGGATGTGAATGCGATCCGCAACCTCGAACACATGCGGCATATTGTGGGAAATGAGAACGATCGGCAGGCCACGCCGCTTGACATCGAGAATGAGTTCCAGCACGCGACGCGATTCCTTCACCCCAAGGGCGGCAGTAGGCTCATCCATGATCACCACCTTGGAGCCGAAGGCGGCGGCACGCGCCACTGCGACGCCCTGACGCTGGCCGCCGGAGAGCGTCTCGACGGCCTGGCCGATATTCTGGATGGTCATCAGGCCCAGTTCGCTCAGCTTGTCGCGAGCGATCTTCGCCATTGCCGGGCGGTCGAGCATGCGCAGCCACCGGCCGAGCGGGCCGGGTTTGCGGATCTCGCGGCCGAGGAACATGTTGTCGGTGATCGAGAGCGCCGGCGACAGCGCCAGATTCTGATAGACGGTCTCTATTCCGACATCACGCGCTTCCATCGGCGAACGGAAGTGCAATACCTTGCCTTCGAGCTTGATCTCGCCTTCGTCAGGGGTGATAGCGCCGCAGATAGCCTTGATGAGAGAGGATTTGCCGGCGCCATTGTCGCCGATCACGGCCAGGATTTCACCCGGATAAAGATCGAAGTCGGCATTGTCGAGCGCGGTGACACGACCATAACGCTTGACCAGCCCGCGTGCGGTGAGAAGCGGTTCCATCAGCCTGACACCTTTCTGATCCACTGATCGATAGCGACGGCGGCGATGATCAATAAGCCTATCAGCAAATAGGTCCATTGCGGGTCGGTGCCGATCATGCGCAAGCCAAGCTGGAATACTCCGACAATGAGGGCGCCGAAGATCATGCCCAGGATCGAGCCGCGGCCGCCGAAGAGGGAGATGCCGCCGATAACCACAGCGGTGATCGATTCGATATTGGCGAACTGGCCGGAGGTCGGCGAGACCGAACCGAGCCGGCCGATCAGCACCCAGCCGGCCAGAGCGCATATCAATCCGGACAGCACATAGACCTGGACCAGCAGGCGCTTGGTGCGGACGCCCGAGAGCTCTGCTGCTTCCGGGTCATCGCCAATGGCATAGAGATAGCGTCCCCAGGCCGTATGGTTCAGCACATACCAGAGCAGGAAAACGAGAAGAAACATGACCGCGATAATCGCATTGCCATGGAAAAGCTGGAGAATCGGCGCGCGCTCGGCAATGTCCTGGCTGCGGATCGTCTCGTTCGCCGAATAAAGGAAGTTGGTGGCAAGAATGACCTGCCAGGTGCCCAGTGTCACGATGAAGGGCGGCAACTTCATATGAGCGATCAGTGTGCCGTTGAGCCAGCCGCACAAGGCGCCACAGGCGAAGCCGCAAATGATGGAAATTGGCGCCGGAATTCCATAGCGGAATGTGAACTGGCCCATGATCACCGACGACAGGACCATGATGGCGCCAACCAAAAGGTCGATGCCGGCGGTTAGAATCACGAGCGTCTGCGCGGCTCCGATGATGCCCGCAAT
>VAZZ01000209.1:6634-8704 GCA_005884715.1 Alphaproteobacteria bacterium
CAGCACGATGAGCGGAACCGCCGCCGGGTTGCCGTGGAGGAAATGCTGCGCCCTTTCGAGCGGGCTGCGCTGGTGGATAAAGGATGCGACATTCGCGTCGCTCTGATCGAGGGCTTTTTCAAATTCCTGCGCTGTTGCCATGGTGGCCTCCCCTACAGCTGGGCGCTTGGTGCACCTCTTCAATGGAGAGCAGCCTATCGGCCGCTCTCCTGTTTGTCAGTATGAAAATTTAAGGGCGATCAGCCCCAGCATTTGGCGGCGCCTGCCTTCGTGTCGATCGAGTCGACGCCGGCGGCGGGCTTGTCGGTCACGAGAGTGGCTCCGGTATCGAAGAAGTTCTTGCCTTCGGTCATCTTCGGCTTCTCGCCCGTATCGGCGAATTTCTTGATCGCCTCGATACCCATTGCGGCCATCAGCAAGGGATATTGCTGCGAGGTGGCTCCGATGACACCCCCCGCAACGTTCTTCACGCCCGGGCAGCCGCCATCGACCGAAACGACAAGCACGTCCTTTTCGCGGCCAGCCGCCTTGAGCGCTTCATAGGCGCCGGCGGCGGCCGGTTCATTGATCGTATAGACCACGTTGATGGCAGGCTCCTTGCTCAGGCAGTTCTCCATCGCCTTGCGGCCGCCTTCCTCGTTGCCATTGGTCACATCGTGGCAGACATTGCGCGCATCATCCTCATCGCCGATCTTGTTGGCATCCTTCACATCGATGCCGAAGCCGGTCATGAAGCCCTGGTCGCGCAGGACATCGACGGTGGGCTGGCTGGGATTGAGGTCGAGATAGGCGATCTTGGCGTCCTTGGCGGCGTCGCCAAGCTGGGCCTTGGCCCATGCGCCGATCAATTCGCCGGCTTTGAAATTGTCAGTCGCGAAAGTCGAGTCGGCGGCGTCGATCGGATCGAGCGGAGTATCGAGCGCGATCACCAGGATGCCGGCATCGCGCGCCTTCTTGACCGAATCGACGATGGCTTTCGAGTCGGAAGGAACGAGCAGAATGCCCTTGGCGCCATCGGCAATGCAGGATTCCATGGCCGCCACCTGGCTTTCATTGTCGCCGTCGACCTTGCCGGCATAGGCCTTGAGGGTGACGCCAAGCTCCTTGGCCTTGGCGCTGGCGCCTTCTTTCATCTTGACGAAGAAGGGATTGGTGTCCGTCTTGGTGATGAGACAGGCGCCGACGTCGGCGGCAAGCGCCGGTGCCGTTGCCGCGAGACCGAATAGAGCCGCGCCCAACAGCATTGATTTCAATGTCGACTTCACAGGTACCTCCCAAATTTTGCGCGCTCCTTGCCGGAGCAGGTTTTGACGCTGTGAGGCGGGCCACGGCCTCTACCTCGAGGTTGAGTACGCACGAAAAGACAACCGGAGTCAATAAATAAATCTGCCTGATTTATTTATTGACTCGAACTCTTTCCTCCCCCATCGTAGAAGCCGACCATGGGTATTTCCTCATGATCATGGATCTTAACGAAGCCGCGTCAGCCGGCCATGCCGATCTTTCCCGGGGGACGCATCAGCCGGGATTGCGCGCCTATCATGCGCGTCTGCTCCTGTCGCTGATCCGCCGCCATGGCAGCCTGCCCAAGGCCGAAATCGCACGGCGCACCGGACTTTCCGCGCAGACCGTTTCTGTGATCATCCGCCAGCTCGAGGCCGACGGCCTTCTGACCAAGGAGAAGCCGCAGCGCGGCAAAGTGGGCCAGCCTCTGGTGCCCTTCTCGCTCAATCGGGACGGAGCCTATTTCATCGGGCTGAAGATCGGACGGCGCAGCGGCGATCTCATTCTGCTCGACCTCGCCGGCAATGTTCGGGCGAAGATCCACCAGACCTACGCCTATCCCGTGCCCGGCGAGCTTTTGTCCTTTGTGAGACGAAGCCTCGATAGACTGACGTCCCATCTCGACGCCGAAGGCCGGAAACGCATCGCCGGCCTTGGCATTGCGGCGCCCTTCGAATTATGGAACTGGGGAGAAGAGGTCGGCGCGGCGCACAACATTCTCGAGGCTTGGCGCGGATTCGACCTGCAGAAGGATATCGAGGCATTGTGCCCATGGCCGGTTTATTT
>VAZZ01000209.1:8964-15681 GCA_005884715.1 Alphaproteobacteria bacterium
GATCCCGCCATCCTGTGGAAATCGCCCGACGATTGGGGCGATATCGGAAGCCTGCTCGACGACTGGATCGACGACAGCGCGCGCAGTCTCGGCTTTGCGGCCGCGGCAGCGGCATCCATCGTCGATTTCCCAGTCATCATCATCGACGGTGCCTTTCCAGCGGCCGTGCGCGAAAGACTGGTCGAGGCCGTTCGCAACAAGATCATCGGCGTCGATATACGGGGATTGGCGCCCTTCGAGATCTTGAGCGGCACCATCGGCAGCGATGCGCGCGCGATGGGAGCGGCCAGCCTGCCGCTTCTCGCCAACTACGCTGTCGACCGTGATGTACTGTTCAAGGAGATGTTATGAAGCCGGGCATGATTCTCTGTTGCGGCGAAGCGCTGACCGATTTCATACCGCGCCTCACTCAGGAAGGTGCGCCGGCTTTCGAACCGAAGGTCGGCGGCTCGGTCTTCAACACGGCTGTGGCCTTGGGCCGGCTCGGCCTCCCGTCGGGCTTCTTCGGCGGCCTGTCCATGGATTTCTTCGGCGATGAATTGCGCAAGGCACTCGCGGCGCTATTCCTTCATCGATGAGGGATCGGCCTGTCGGATGCTGGCGCCCGAGGACCTGCCGGATCTGCCCGACGCCATCATCGCCCTTCATCTCGGATCCTTTCCTCTGGCCCTCGAACCCTGCGGCTCGGCCTTCGAGGCGCTCTGCCGGCGGGAATATCAGGCACGGGTCATCCACTTCGATCCCAATATCCGCGTCAATCTCATCAAGGATCGCGTCAGTCACCGGCAACGGGTCGAGCGCATCGTGGCGATGGCAGACATCGTCAAGATGAGCGATGAGGATCTCGCCTGGATGGCGCCAGGGAGCAGCCCGGAAGCTTTCGCCGCGGATTGGCTGAAGCGGGGCGCCAGGCTTGTCGTCGTCACCCGCGGCAAGGACGGGGCGCTTGCTTTTACCAGCAGATTCAAATACGAAGCTCCCGGCGCTCGCGTAAAGGTCGCCGATACGATCGGCGCCGGCGATACTTTCACCGCCGGGCTCCTCGCGGCCCTCCATGGCTCGGACCGCCTCAGCAAGCCTGCCATAGCGGCACTTGACCAGGAGAGCGTGCTCGCGGCATTGAAGTTCGCTGTAAAGGCGGCCGCGGTCACCGTATCGCGGCCGGGCGCCGATCCGCCCTGGGCTTATGAACTCGAAGGATGAAGCATGACCGTTTCCAGACGCGCTTTCGATGCGCTGGTGCAGCATCGGGCGAAAAAAAGCCTGCGCGACATGCGGCAGGCTTTCAATGATGATCCACTAAGGTTCAAACGCTTCTCGCTCGGCCTCGATGATGTGCTGCTCGACTGGTCGAAATGCGCGGTGACGGCAGAGACCATGAAGCTCCTGCATGATCTCGCCGAAGCGAGCGATGTTGCCGGCAAACGCGATCAGATGTTCGCAGGCGACCTCATCAATACCAGCGAGCAGCGCGCCGTATTGCATGTCGCCCTGCGCAACCGCTCCAACCGGCCGATCCGCGTCGCTGGCCAGGATGTGATGCCGGAGGTCAGTCGCGTGCTTTCCGCCATGCGCGATTTCGCAACCGGCGTCCGTTCGGGCGCCATCGCCACGGCCAGCGGCAAGCGCATCAGCGATGTGGTGAATATCGGCATTGGCGGTTCCGATCTGGGCCCCGCAATGACGGTTCTGGCGCTCGCTCCCTATCATGACGGCCCGCGCCTGCATTTCGTCTCCAATATCGATGGCGCGCATCTCGCCGATACGCTGAAACATCTCGATCCCGCGAAGACCTTGTTCCTCATCGCCTCGAAGACCTTCACCACCGTCGAGACCATGACCAATGCGCATTCGGCACGCGAATGGATCGTCAAGCATCTCGGTGAGACTGCGGTATCCAAACATTTCGCCGCAATCTCGACCGCCCTCGACAAGGTCAGGGCCTTCGGCATCGGCGAAGAGCGCGCCTTCGGCTTCTGGGACTGGGTGGGCGGGCGCTATTCAATATGGTCGGCCATCGGCCTGCCGCTGATGATCGCCATCGGCCCTGAGAATTTCGGCCATTTCCTTTCCGGCGCGCATGCGATGGATGAACATTTCCGCTCGGCGCCCATCGATCAGAATCTGCCCGTGACCATGGGCCTGATCGGTGTCTGGCACCGCAATTTCTGCGGCTATGCGACACGCGCTGTCATCCCCTATGACCAGCGTCTCTCCCGTCTGCCGGCCTATCTGCAGCAGCTCGACATGGAATCGAACGGCAAAGGGGTTCAGCGCGACGGCACGAAAGTTGAGACCGATACCGGTCCGGTTGTCTGGGGCGAGCCTGGCACCAATGGCCAGCATGCCTTCTTCCAGCTCATTCACCAGGGCACCAGCGTGATCCCCGTCGAATTCCTGATTGCGGCGCAATCGCATGAGCCGGCTCTCGCCCAGCATCACAATCTTTTGATGGCGAATTGCCTGGCGCAATCGGAAGCCCTGATGCTGAAGAAGCGAAGAAGCAGCTGCTCGCCCAGGGCAAGGACGAAGCGGAAGCCGAAAGACTGGCGCCGCACCGCGTCTTCACCGGCAATCGCCCATCGCTCACCATCGTCTACAGGAAGCTCGATTCCCACACGCTCGGCCGGCTTATCGCGCTTTATGAGCATCGCGTCTTCGTCGAAGCGGCGATCTGGAACATCAATGCCTTCGATCAATGGGGCGTCGAACTGGGTAAGGAGCTGGCGACCGGGCTGTTGGCGATCGTCGAAGGGAAAAGCGAGGCCTCGGAACGGGATGGCTCGACCCAGGGCCTCGTCGCGCATCTGCGGGGTTTGCATTAGCGTTCCCTTTCTCCCCGGGGGAGGAGGAGCTCGCAAGAGTCTGTTGACAGCCGTACCCCTTCCGGCCTCACTCGCGTCCGCATGCACTCTTTCTGGAAGATATTCAGCAAAGACAAGGTCGCGCTTTTTGGCCTCGCCGTTATTGTCATTGTCACGCTGGCGGCTGTGCTGGCACCCGTCCTGGCACCTTATGATCCGAGCGAGCAATTTTTCGACGGCCTGACGCTGGAAGGCTCGCCCTTGCCGCCTAATGAACGCTTCTGGTTCGGCACCGACACCAATGGCCGCGATCAATTGTCCCGCCTTCTCTATGGCGCGCGCACCTCGCTCATGATCGGCATTGTCGCCAATGGCATCGCAGTCGCGATCGGGACACTTCTGGGCGTCATTGCCGGCTATGCCCGCGGCTTCCTGGGAGCGGCGATCATGCGGTTCACCGATCTCATGATGGCCTTCCCGCCGCTGCTCTTCGCCATAGCACTTGCCGCCATATTGAAGCCCGGCCTCGCGATCATCATCGTCGTCATCGCGCTGGTCAATTGGGTGCAGATCGCCCGCGTCATCTATACCGAGACGACGTCGCTTTCCGAGCGCGAATATATCGAAGCGGCGCGCGCCTTGGGCGCCTCGACGACCCGCATCCTGTTTCGCCACCTCATCCCGCATCTCATACCGACCATCATCGTCTATGCGACGCTCGGCGTCGCGACGACGGTTCTCCTGGAAGCGATGCTGTCCTTCCTCGGCCGCGGCGTGCAGCCGCCGACGCCCGCCTGGGGCATGATGATCTTCGAAAGCCAGTCTTATTTCCTCAATGCGCCCTGGCTCGTCTTCATTCCGGGGGCGGCGATCCTGATCGTGGCGCTCGCTTTCAATCTGGCGGGTGACGGCTTGCGCGACGCGCTCGATCCGACCCAGCGAGGGCGGCGCTGATGGTCTTCTATCTCGCCAAACGGCTTTCGGCCTCGGCCCTCATCCTGGTCGGCGTCACCCTCGTCACTTTCTGCCTCACCTTCATCATCCCGGCCGATCCTGTGGCGATGATCGCCGGGCGCAATTCGACCCCTGAAACGCGCGAGCAGATCCGCGAGCAGCTCGGCCTCAACCAGCCGCTCCCTGAGCAATATGCGAACTATGTAAAGCGCCTTGCGCGGGGCGATTTCGGCATTTCCTATGCGCGCAAGAGTGCCGTCGGCGACCTCATCGCGTCACGGCTGCCAGCGACGCTGCTTTTGATGCTGGGCGCCATCATCGCCGAACTTCTCATCGGCCTCCCGGCCGGCCTCTATGCGGCGGCAAGGCGTGGCGAGACCGGCGACAAGGTAGCGATGACCCTCTCCTTCCTCACCGTGTCGACGCCGCAATTCGTCCTCGGCTTGAGCCTTCTCTATCTCTTCGCCTATCGGCTCGGCTGGTTCCCGTTGAGCGGTTATGGCACGCTTCGTCATCTGATCCTGCCCGCCGTCACGCTCGGCCTCGCCGGCGGCGGCTGGTATTCGCGCATGATGCGATCCTCGATGATCGAAATCCTGCGCCAGGATTATATCAGGACGGCGAGAGCCAAGGGCATGAGCGAGAAACGCGTGATGTTTGTCCACGCTTTGCGCAATGCTATCCTGCCGGTCATCGCTATGATCGGCCTCGATATCGGGATCTTCATGTCGGGCGTCGTGGTGGTTGAGAATGTTTTCGGCTGGCCGGGCATAGGTCAGCTGATGTGGCAGGCCATCCAGTCGCTCGATATCCCGATTATCATGGGGGTGACGACGGTTGCCGCTCTGTTCATCGTGGCGGGAAACTTTCTGGCCGACCTCACGGCCCCCCTGATTGACCCGCGCATCCGCTTGCGCTGATATGCGGTTTGGAATTAGTTCATACCTTGCCACCGCCCCCGCCGTCCTGGCGCAAAGCCACAAACAGGGTGGTGCCGCTGTCGTCACCTTCAACAACGACCTTACCACGCTCGATCCGCAAGTGGGTTATGACTGGCAGAACTGGTCGGTCATCAAATCGATCTTCGACGGGCTGATGGACTATAAGCCCGGCACGACCCAACTCGAGCCTGACCTTGCCGAGAGCTATACGATTTCCGATGACGGCCTCACCTATACATTCAAACTCAGGGACGGAGTTAAATTCCACAATGGCCGGGCAATGACGCCGGCCGATGTGAAATATTCGCTGGAGCGCGCCGTCAATCCGGCGACGCAGAGCCCGGGCGGCGGCTATTTCAGCGCCATCGAAGGCTATGACGCGCTGGCTGGCGGCAAGGCGACGGAACTTTCCGGCATCCGCATCATCGATAACAAGACCATCTCCTTCACCCTCACGCGTCCCGATGCAACTTTCCTGCATCTGATGGCGATCAACTTCGGCTACATCGTGCCGAAGGAGGAAGTAGAGAAAGCCGGCAGCGACTGGGGCAAGAAGCCGGTCGGCACCGGCGCCTTCAAGTTCGTCGAATGGGTGCCGGGCCAGCACATCGTGCTCGAGCGCAACAAGGACTATCACCGGCAGGGCGTGCCCTATCTCGACAAGCTCACTTTCGAATTCGGCCAGGACCCGACAGTCGCCGTCCTCAGGCTCAAGAATGGCGAGGTCGACATTGTCGGTGACGGCATTCCGCCCGCCCAGTTCACCGAGATCATGGCCGATCCCGCCAACAAGGATCTCATTGCCGAGGGCGACCAGCTTCATACCGGCTATGTGACGATGAATGTCACCCAGCCGCCCTTCGACAATCTGAAAGTACGCCAGGCGGTCAATATGGCGATCAACAAGGATCGCATTGTGCGGCTCATCAACAACCGCGCCGTGCCCGCCAATCAGGCGCTGCCGCCTGCCATGCCGGGCTACAACAAGGACAACAAGGGCTATGCCTTCGATCCGGACGGCGCAAAGAAACTTCTCGCCGAGGCAGGCAAACCGCAAGGCTTCACCACCGAACTTTATGCGATGAATGTCGATCCTAATCCGCGCATCGCTCAGGCGATCCAGCAGGATCTGGCGGCCGTCGGCATCAAGGCCGAGATCCGCTCGCTGGCGCAAGCGGAAGTCATCGCCGCGGGCGGCTCCGGCAAGGCGCCGATGATCTGGTCGGGCGGCATGGCCTGGATCGCCGACTTCCCGGATCCGGCCAATTTCTATTACGGCATTCTGGGCTGCGCCGGTGCGGTTGAAGGCGGCTGGAACTGGTCCAAATACTGCAACAAGGAACTCGATGGCCGGGCCGAAAATGCCGATGCAATGGTGAAGGCGGACGAGACCGACAAGCGCATCTCCGAATGGAAGAACCTGTTCGATGACGTGCTCAAGGATGCACCCTGGGCACCAGTCTTCAACGAGAAGCGCTTCACCTATCATTCGGCCAGGCTGGGCGGCGATCCGGCACTGTTCACCGATCCGATCCATATCCCCGTGAATTACGACTACATTTTTGCAAAGGACTCACAGTAACCGAGAAAGACGGCCCCGCTCGCTTCAGAGTCGGCGGGGCCGATCGCATCAGGTGGTGAAGTTAGCACCAGGCGAATCGATCGAATTCCATCCGGTCGATTCATCCGGCGGCCAGATCACGGCGACATCGACCATCGCCGAACTGGCGCATCTCGATTTTGCCAGGGTCAACCCCGTGGCGGGTCCGGTCTTCATCGATGGCGCCGAACCCGGAGACGCGATCAAAGTCACACTGCTCTCCTTCGCGCCCTCGGGCTGGGGCTGGACCGCCAATATTCCAGGCTTCGGCCTCCTTGCCGACCAGTTCAAGGATCCCGCCCTGCATATCTGGAAATATGATGCGGCGACGCTCGCTCCCGCCATGTATGGCCCAGGCGGGCGCGTACCGCTCAAGCCTTTCTGTGGAACGATCGGCCTGGCGCCGGCCGAGCCAGGC